>NZ_JBSFUU010000018.1:0-146851 GCF_053591955.1 Streptomyces sp. NPDC002845
GGCGGATCTTCACCCGGATCGCGCTGCCGATGATGATCCTTCGTCGGGCCTGCGCGCGCTCGGGCTCTCGGCACCGGCGCGCCCCTACGGCTCTCTCGCGGCCGACGCGTTGGGATACGTGCTGTTGCACGGCCCGCATCGTTCGTTGGTGTGGGCGGGGTGACTTGCCTCAGCCGTTCACGAAGCTCACGTCCGCAGCCCGAGCCACCGTCCCCAGCCGCGGAAAGTCCAGCCGCACCGACGCCTCGTGCTCCGCGGCGGTGAAGGCGGACATGGCCTCCTCCACGAAGACGAGGTCGTAGCCGAGGTCGCAGGCGGCGCGGGCGGTGGACTCGACGCCGAGGTTGGTGGCGATGCCGCCGAAGACGAGGGTGGTGATGCCGCGTTCGCGCAGCCGCTCGTCGAGGCCGGTGCCCTGGAAACCGCCGATGGTCCGCTTCACCACGGTGAGGTCGCCGTCCTGGGCGAGGCCCGCGACGAGGCCGCTGCCGGGCGGCTGCTCGGCCACGCCGAGGCGTTCGACCCGGATGAGCACGACCAGGGCGCCGGCGGCACGGAAGGCGCGGGCCAGTTCCTCGGCGGCGATCAGGACGTCGTTTCCCTTGCGGGGTTCCAGGGGCAGCCCGACGATGCGGTCCATCAGGTCGACGAGCACGAGGGCGGTCCGGGCGGGGTCGAGCACGAGTCGGGGTTCGGTGTCCGGTGCGGTCATGACGGAACGTTAGCCCGCGTCAGCCGTCCGTGCCGGAAATCCGGATCGACAGTTCCGTGAACTGCTCGGGTTCGGCAGGCGCACCGGGCTCGTCACGTTCGGCGCAAGGTCCGCCGGCCGACCGGCTCACACTGTCCTGACGCTCCGTCATCACCCGTACGGCGTACTGCCGCAACACGGTCGGCGCGGTTCCTGTGAGGCGACTGAGCGCCGAAGTAGCGTCTGTGGCCGCACGTTGGACATGGGATGTCCAGATGTTCATATGCCCAGATGCATGAAGGGCGGGCCGCACCATGCCGTCGAGTCACCCTGCACGTCTCAGATCCACGCTGCTCCGCGTACGTCTCAGAGCCACGCTCGGCTCGGCTCTCACCGCCGCCCTCACCGGGGCGGCGTTAATCGCGCTGCCGAGTCCGGCGGGCGCCGAGGAGACGCCCACGGCGGGCGAGTTCGAGCAGCAGGTGCTGTTCAAGGCGTCCCAGGACCCGGGCTACGCCTGCTTCCGCATCCCGGCCATCGTGAGGACGACCGAGGACACACTGCTGGCGTTCGCCGAGGGACGGGTGCTGAACTGCGGGGACGCGGCCGACATCGACATCGTGCTCAAGCGGTCCACGGACGGCGGCCGCACCTGGGGCCCGCTGCAGGTGGTCAACGAGGGCGGGGGCGACACCCACGGCAACCCCGCGCCGGTCGTGGACCGCGAGACCGGCCGGATCGTGCTGGCCGAGACGTACAACACGGGCCGTACGGACAGCGCCAACTGCCAGGTGCCCTGCGACCGCACCCCGCACCTGCAGTACAGCGACGACGACGGCCTGACCTGGTCCCAGCCGCGCGACCTGAGCGACGAGATCCTCCCGGCACACTGGAACTCCTGGTACGCCACCGGTCCCGTGCACGGCATCCAGCTCACCCGGGGCAGGCACGCCGGGCGGCTCGTCTTCGGCGTCAACACCGAGACCTGGGCCGACAACCGGGTCGCCGCCAACCACGCCGCCCTCGTCGTCAGTGACGACGGCGGCGAGCACTGGCGGATCGGCGCGACGGACACCTGGCGGACGGGAGCCGACGGCACGTTCCGCCAGAAGCCGTCCGAGATGACCCTCACCGAGCGCTCCGACGGCTCGCTCCTCGTCAGCGGGCGCGAGCAGGACGGCACCGACCTCGGCCACCGCACCCAGACCGTCAGCCGTGACGGCGGCGACACCTTCGACTCCCCCTTCCAGACGTTCCCCGACCTCTACACACCCCAGGTCCAGGGCTCCTCACTGCGCCTCGGCGACCGGATACTGCTCGCCTGCCCGGCCGACCCGGACCGCCGCCGGACGATGATGATCCGCTCCTCGTACGACGACGGCCGCACCTGGGAGAGCGTCGACCGGGGCACGGTCGTCACCACGGACTGGTCCGGCTACTCGGACATGGTGCACATCGGCGGCGACACCGTCGGGCTGATGTACGAGGGCGGCGCGGTCGACGCCCGCGACGAGATCCGCTTCGCCCGGTTCACCGAGGACTGGCTGAAGCCGCAGCGCGGGGCCGACCCGACGACGGCCGACCAGGCCCCGGGCGGCAAGCGCGCGCCGGTGCTCGGCGGCCCCCGGGAGGCGTACGGCGTGTTCGGCGGCGCACTTGAGTTCGACGGTGTCGACGACGCCGTACGACTGCCGTACCGGCCCGAACTGCCGCTGGGGACGAAGGACTTCACGGTGTCCCTGTGGTTCCGCCACACGGCCACGACCGGTGAGCAGCCGCTGCTGTGGATGGGCGGCGTCGGGAACTCGCAGCCGCAGGTGTGGCTGCGAGCGGAGCCCGCGTCGGACCGCGTCCAGGGCCTGATCACCGTACGGGACGGGGCCGCGTCGCCCCAGACCACGTCCGTGCGCACGACGGGCGCGTACAACGACGGCCAGTGGCACCATCTCGCGCTGCGCCGCGGCGGCGGGAAACTCACGCTCTTCATCGACGCCACCCCGATCACCACCGCCGATCTGCCCGGATCGGTCAGCCGCAACTCGCCGTTCGGGGTGCACATCGGCCAGAAGCCGGACAGCCGGGCGCACTTCACCGGGGCGATCGACGACGTCCGCGTCTACGGCCGGGCGCTGGACGTCACCGAGTTCGGCACGGTGCTCTCGCAGGACCGCGGGATCGCGGCGACCCGCGACCTGATCCTGTGGCTGCCCATGGACCGGGTGAGCGGAGACAACTAACGTCCCGTCCGTGCCCGACGACGCCCGAGCACGACGGCGGACGGCGACCGGGCTGGGACTGATCCTGGCCCTGGTCCTCGCGGCCGTGGTGCTCACCGCCCTCCCGGACGACGACCGGGAGGGCGGCGGCACCTGCGCGTCCCGCACGGTGAAGTCCTGGAGCACCGACGCCTCACTCACGGGCGAGTTCGCACGCTACGGCGACGACGGCACCCGCACCGACGACTGGACCGGCGGCGACGGCACCCACTCGGTGCGGCTGCCGGACGGGCGGGTGCTGTGGCTGTTCTCGGACACCTGTCTCGGCCAGGTGTACGGCCCGCCCAACCCTGCCGGTGAGTCCGTCGCCTGGCGGGACACCACGGCACCCCTGGTACGCAACTCGGCCGTGGTGATGTCGGGTTCGGGCCGGCTGGAGTCGACGCTCCCCGCGCCCGTGTTCCCCGACCCCGGCCCGCGGCAGTGGCGCCGGCCGGTCGCGGCCCGCGTCGAACCCCGCTCCCCCGGCTCCGCCGGACAGGTCGTCCGCGTCCTGCTGTGGACCCGTACGCAGGGCGCGTCCCCGTGGATCTACGGGGTGCCCACGGCGACCGAGGTCGCCACGCTCTCCCTCCCCGATCTGCGGCTGGAGGACATCACGACGGTCCTGGACCAGCGGTCGGTCGCCGCCCCGGCGCGGCGCGTGCTGTTCGGCACGACGGCGGTCGACTCGGGCGAGTGGACGTACGTCTTCGGCGGTGACGACGCCGAGGCCGCCTCCCGGCCGGTCTCGAACGCGTACGTCGCCCGGGTGCCGCGCGGCAGGCTCGGGGAACCGGGGGCCTGGGAGTACTGGGACGGCGCGCGGTGGGCGGTGTGCGGGCGGCCGGAACCGGTGCTCAGGGGCGGGCCGAGCAGCGGGGTGGGCAGTGCGTTCACGGTCGTACGGGACGGCCGTACGTACGTCCTGTTCACCATGGCGGCCGGGGCGCGGGGCCTGACGACCATCACCTCGTACTGGGCCTGCTCGCCCACCGGCCCCTGGCACGGCCCCGCCGAGGGCTTCGCCCCTCCCGGACGGCGAGGTGGCGGCGTACAACCCACAGGCCCATGAGCCGCTGGGCGGCGACCGGCTGGTCCTCAGCTACGACGTCGACTGGCTGGACGCGAACGCCACGCAGCGCAGCTCAACCTCAGCCGGGACGTGTCCCGGTACCGGCCGCGGTTCGTATCGCCGCGTCCCGCTCCTGAGTGACCGCCGGGTCCAGCGGGTCGCGGGAGCGGCGTTTGGCGATGACCGCGCACACCATGAGCTGCATCTGGTGGAAGAGCATCAGCGGCAGCACGGCGAGCGCGGCCTCGCCGCCGAACAGGACACCGGCCATGGGCAGCCCGGCGGCCAGGGACTTCTTCGAACCGGCGAACTGGATCGCGATCCGGTCCTCCCGGTTGAAGCGCAGCGCCTTCGCGCCGTACCAGCTGAGCGTCAGCATCACCGCGAGCAGCACGGCCTCCGCGACGAGCAGCCCGGCGAGCCGCAGCGGGCTCACCTGGTGCCAGATGCCGCGGACCATGCCCTCGCTGAACGCGGTGTAGACGACCAGGAGGATCGAGCCGCGGTCGACGAGGCCGAGGAGCCGCTTGTGCCGGGTGATGAAGCTGCCCACCCGTCGCCCACCACCACCCTGCCCGACGCGCTGCGCGCGGCCCCTTTTGACTCCGCAGCGGCGCAAGACCTGCCCCGCGACGAACGGGACGAGGAGTTGGAACACGATTTTGAGGATCGAGTCCGCGCTGAACCCGCCCACGCTGCTGCCGAGCAGGGCCGCCGCGAGGAGCGGGGTGCCGACGATGCCCGCGAGGGAGGAGAAGGAGCCCGCGCAGATCGCGGCGGGCACGTTGCCGCGCGCGATCGAGGTGAAGGCGATCGACGACTGGACGGTCGACGGGACGAGGGTGAGGAAGAGGAGCCCGACGTAGAGGGAGTGGGGCAGGAACACCGGTTCGAGGCCGCGGGCGGCGAGGCCCAACAGCGGGAACACGACGAATGTGCAGGCGAGGACGGTGACGTGCAGCCGCCAGTGCCTGAGCCCGTCCAGCGCCTCACGGGTGGAGAGCCGGGCGCCGTACAGGAAGAAGAGCAGGGCGATCGCGCCCGTGGACGCGCCCGACGCGACGTCGGCGGCCGTACCCCGGGCCGGGAGGAGTGAGGCGAGTCCCACCGTCCCGAGCAACAGGAGGATGTACGGGTCGATCGGCAGCCAACGCGGCCACGTCAGGCGTTTCACGGTGCTCCACATGCTGGGTCGTCCGACTCGTTCTCGACACTCGTCGCGGGGACGGGGCGTGCCCTTTCCATCGTCCTCCTCCGCCCCGCGATCGGGAATCCGGTATACGGCTCTGACTGTCATCGTGTTCCGTGATGACCGGCTAGCCTGGTTCCGTGTACGAGCCCGCCCATCTGCGTACGTTCCTGGCGGTGGCCCAGACGCTGAGCTTCACGCAGGCCGCTCGCCGCCTCGGGCTGCGTCAGTCCACGGTCAGCCAGCATGTGCGCCGCCTGGAGGAGGCCACGGGACGGCAGCTGTTCTCCCGGGACACCCACTCCGTGGAGCTGACGGAGGACGGGGAGGCGATGCTCCTGTTCGCGCGGCGGATCCTGGAGGTGCACGAGCAGGCGACGGCGTTCTTCACCGGGACGCGGCTTCGGGGGCGGCTGCGGTTCGGGGCGTCGGAGGACTTCGTGCTGACCCGGCTTCCGGAGATCCTGGAGGGGTTCCGGCACGACCATCCCGAGGTGGATCTGGAGCTGACCGTCGAGTTGTCGGGCACGCTGCACGAGAAGTTGGCGGCGGGCAGGCTCGACCTGGTCCTGGCGAAGCGGCGTCCGGAGGATCCGCGGGGCGAGCTCGTCTGGCACGACCGGCTGGTGTGGATCGGTGCGGAGCGGCTGCGCCTGGACGCCGGGCGGCCGGTGCCGCTCATCGTGTTTCCGCCGCCGGGGATCACACGGGCCCTCGCCCTGGAGGCGCTGGAGCGTGAGGGGCGGCCCTGGCGCATCGTCTGCACCAGCGGCAGCCTCAACGGGCTCATCGCGGCCGCCCGTGCCGGTCTCGGGGTGATGGCCCACTCGCGGGGTCTGGTGCCGCCGGGGTTGGTCCGGGTGCCGGACCGTGCCGGGTTGCCCGAGCTGGGCGAGGTGGACTTCGTCCTGGTCCATGGCCGCCGACGCGCTTCCGCGCAGGGGGCGGCCGATGCGCTGGCCGCGGCGATTCTGGCGGGCGGGGACCGGTTGCAGCGGGGGCGGCGGGCGTAGGGGGCGGCGGGGGCGGCGACAGGGTTCGTGCGGGAGGCCCGGGCGGCGGCGGTCGACCGGTGTGACGGTCCGGGCCACCGCTGCGCTGGTACAGATGTCGGGGCCGGAGCGTGAAGCGGCGCGATCCGGCCCCGGCGGCCCGGAGCATGGGGGAAGGGGATCTTCCGAGTCCGTACAGGCTCAGGTGCGCACCGTGACCGCGGCGTACAGATTCCGTGGAGATTACGGGAGCGAAACTTACTCGGGAGTCAAGTATCCCGTCCGACACCTCCGCATCTGCGGGCATATCCACCGGTCCTCCCACGCCGTAGCCGCACCCGAGGGCACCCCGACACCCCTCCCGCCCCTCATCGGGGTGGGGTAGCTTTCACGGCGCTGTGCGGAGCGCCACAAGGAGCGGGGATTGCGCGAGTTCACCAACCCTCCGTTGGCGTCGGCGCCGCCGGTGGGCGGCCTGGCCGACGACGTCTTCGAGCATGCCCTCGCGGACCCGCTCCACGTCGCCCTGGGCCGCAAGGACGAAGAGGGCCGGTGGCGCGACGTGACCTCCGCCGAGTTCCGCGACGAGGTGCTCGCCCTCGCCAAGGGACTGCTGGCACAAGGCATACGATTCGGCGACCGGGTCGCCATCATGTGCCCTACGCGCTACGAGTGGACGCTCTTCGACTACGCCCTGTGGACCATCGGCGCCCAGGTCGTCCCCATCTACCCCACCTCCTCGGCCGAGCAGGTCTTCTGGATGCTGCACGACGCCCAGGTGTCGGCGGCCATGGTCGAGCACGAGGACCACGCGATGACCGTCGCCACGGTCATCGACCGGCTCCCGCACATGCACCGGCTGTGGCAGCTCGACGCCGGCGCCGTGCGGGAGCTGTACGAGTCGGGGGCGCACCTCGACGACGAGGTGGTGCACCGGCACCGGCGCGCGGTCACGCCCGAGTCGATCGCGACGATCATCTACACGTCCGGTACGACGGGACGCCCCAAAGGGTGCGTCATCAGCCACGCGAACTTCATGTTCGAGACCGACACGGTCATCCGGCGCTGGGAGCCGGTCTTCCACTCCAAGAAGGGCGACGAGGCGGCGACCCTGCTGTTCCTGCCGCTCGCGCATGTCTTCGGGCGCATGGTGCAGGTCGCCGCGATCCGCGGGAGGGTCAAGTTCGGCCACCAGCCGCAGCTCAACGCGGCGGCCCTGCTGCCCGACCTGGCCGCCTTCCGGCCGACGTTCTTCCTGGCGGTGCCGTACATCTTCGAGAAGGTCTTCAACGCGGCGCGGCGCAAGGCCGAGCGTGAGGGCAGGGGCGGCCTCTTCGAGAAGGCCGTCGAGGTCGCCGTGAAATACGCGGACGCGATGGAGGCGAAGGCCTGGGGCATCGGACCCGGTCCGTCGGCGAGCCTGCGGATGCAGCACCAGTTCTTCGAGAAGGCCGTCTACTCCAAGATCCGGGCCGCGATGGGCGGACGCGTACGGCAGGCGATGTCGGGCGGCTCGGCGATGGACCGGCGGCTCGGGCTGTTCTTCGCGGGCGCGGGCGTCCACATCTACGAGGGCTACGGCCTCACCGAGTGCACCGCGGCCGCGACCGCCAACCCGCCCGAGCGGACCCGGTACGGCACGGTCGGCCAACCCATCCCGGGCATGACCGTGCACATCGCGGACGACGGCGAGATCTGGCTGCGCGGCGAGAACGTCTTCCAGGGCTACCTCAACAACCCCAAGGCCACCGACGAGACCCTGCACGACGGCTGGCTCGCCACCGGCGACCTGGGCTCCCTCGACGAGGACGGCTTCCTCACCATCACCGGGCGCAAGAAGGAGATCCTGGTGACCTCGGGCGGCAAGAGCGTCTCGCCCACCCTCCTGGAGGAGCGCGTCCGCGATCATCCGCTCGTCGCCCAGTGCATCGTCGTCGGCAACGACCGGCCGTACATCGCCGCCCTCGTCACCCTCGACGCCGAGGCCGTCGAACACTGGCTCCAGATGCGGGGCAAGTCCACGATGACCCCGTCCGAGCTCGTCCGCGACGCCGACCTGGAGAACGAGGTACGGCGGGCCGTGGTCGCCGCGAACACCCAGGTGTCGCAGGCCGAGTCGATCCGTACGTTCCGGATACTGGCCCGTCAGTTCACCGAGGAACACGGCCTGCTGACACCCTCGCTGAAGCTGAAACGCAAGGCGATCGAGGACGCGTACGGGAAGGAAGTCGAGGCGCTGTACCGAGCCTGAGAGCCTATGTCATATCCCAGGCCAATCTGTGATACGTACGACGAGCTCACCGGTCAGGAATGCGCTACGGCCCGTGATCGTTGACGATGGAAGTGACACCTGACGACAACCGAAGGATCGAGAGCTCGTGAGCAGCAAGGTCCCCCCGATCATCCTGAACAACGGCGTCGCGATGCCCCAGCTGGGCTTCGGCGTCTGGCAGGTGCCGGACGACGATGCGGAGCGGGCGGTCGGCACCGCGCTGGAGGCCGGGTACCGCAGCATCGACACAGCGGCGATCTACGGCAATGAGGCAGGCACCGGCAAGGCCATCGCCGCCTGCGGCATCCCCCGCAAGGACCTCTTCGTCACCACCAAGCTCTGGAACGCCGACCAGGGGTACGACGCCACGATGCGCGCCTTCGACGCGTCCCTGGAGAAGCTCGGCCTGGAGTTCGTGGACCTGTACCTGATCCACTGGCCGCTGCCGTCCAGGAACAAGTTCGTGGACACCTACAAGGCCTTCGAGAAGCTGTACGCGGACGGCCGCGCCCGTGCCATCGGTGTCTCCAACTTCCTTCCGGAGCACCTGGAGCGGCTGATCGACGCGACGTCCGTCATCCCGGCCGTCAACCAGATCGAGCTGCACCCGCACCTCCAGCAGCACGCGGCCCGTGAGTACCACGCGGAGCAGGGCATCGCCACCGAGGCCTGGTCGCCGCTCGGCCAGGGCAAGGGCCTCCTGGAGGTCCCGGCGATCGTCGCCATCGCCCAGAAACACGGGCGCACCCCGGCCCAGGTCGTGCTGCGCTGGCACCTCCAGCTCGGCAACGTCGTCATCCCCAAGTCGGTGACCCCGTCCCGTATCGCGGAGAACATCAAGGTCTTCGACTTCAGCCTGGACACCGAGGACCTCGCGGCGATCAGCGCGCTCAACGAGGACCGCCGGATCGGCCCCGACCCGGCGACGCTCGACATGGTCTGAAGACGCGTACGGCTCGGCGCCCCGGGACCGGCGTCACCGTCCCGGGGCGGGTCCGTCCACGTCAGTTGGGCTGCCCGATCGGCCGTACGACCACGGTGTTGACGTCCACGCCGGGCGGCCGGCGGATGGCCCAGACGATCGAGTCGGCGAGCTGGTCGGCGGTGAGCAACCGGCCCGGTGGCAGGCCGCCGTGACTGTCCCAGAACGGGGTCTCCACCCGGCCGGGCGCGATCAGGGTCACGCCCACGCCCCACTCGGTGACCTGCCGCCGGGTGTTCTCGGCGAGGCGGTCACCACCCTCCCCCACTCTCGGCTTCGCTCGAGCGGGGGGACCCCCATCGTCGCCCCGTAGAGATTGCCCGGCGTGGGCACGAACCCGGCGACACTGCCGACCAGCACGATCCGGCCGCGGGTTTCCTTCAGAGCGTCGATGGAGGCCCGGATGAGCAGTGCCGGTCCGAGGACATTGGTCAGCACCATCTCGGTCCACCCGGCGGGATCGCCCTCCGCGACCGAGTCGTGCGTGGCGACACCGGCGTTGGCGACGACGGTGTCCAGTCGGCCGTATTCCTTGAGCACGGTGTCGACGGCCGACCGTACGTCGTCGTACTCGGCCGCGTTCCCCGCGATGGTCAACAGCCCTTCGGGATCGCCGAGTTCCTCGGCCGGGCCGCGCAGCCGCGCCTCACCCCGTCCGGTGACGGCCACCCGGTGCCCGGCGTCCAGCAGCTGCCGGGCGGCCGCGGCGCCGATGCCGCTGCCGCCGCCGGTGATGAGTGCGACCGGAGAGTCGGTCATGGTTACCCCCTGCGTCTCGGTGAACGGCGGGGAATCCATCACTTGGAGCGCTCTCGAAGTCAAGTGCCGCTCAGGAAGAGCCGCAGATGTCGCGGTAGGGCACGGACGGCAGGTACTGGTGCCACTCGGCCGCGGTGGCGCCGCCCCCGGCCCGCACGCACACCTCGGTCGCGGCCTCGCTCGGCTCCAACGGGCTTGTCCGGTCGGGCAGATGGGGCGTGGCGATGTGCACCTCCCCCGCGGCGGCGCCGAATCCCAGGGCGAGGACAGGCCCGTCGCCCACCGGTACGGTCGCCTCGGGCAGCCCCGGCCGGGCCGTCTCCCACACCTGCACGGACCCGTCGGCGGCACTCGCCGCGAGGAACGACCCGTCTGCGGAGAAAGCCAGAGCCGACTCCACCACGGTGGAGCCGGTCGGCCTGAGAACCGCGATCCTGCGCCAGGCTCGCGCGTCCCACAGCGTGAGGCGGCCCCCGGAGTCCTCGGCGGCGAGGTAACGCGCGTCGGGGCTGAACGCGCCCGTGCGAAGGATGTCCTCGCCCTCTACTCCTCCCGTACGCCGCTTGCCGGTTGCCACGTCCACGAGGGTGCCCTCGTAGGTCAGCGTGGTGCGGCCCGTGCGATCGACCGCGACGGTGTTCTCCCTGTCGACGACGGGAGGCTCGTGCGCCGTCACGGGTCGGCCTCGTGTGTCGAATGCGGCGCGGGCCGCCGGTTTCCCGCGCCAGGCCGGGTCCATCAGCCCGTGCAGCGACAGTGTGTGCACGATGCTGGTCCGCCCGCCCTCGCGGTAGCGCAGGACGCCCGCCGCCGGGTCCAGCCGGAAGTCGCCGATCGTCAACGCCGCCGCCGGGTAGGTGAGCAGCGGCGCACGCGGGCCGCCGTCCTCGGGTTCCGGGAGGTCTGTGCGCCACAGGGAGAGGGAGCCGGGGGTCCAGGTCAGTGCGTAGGCGCCGTGGAACACGACGGCGTTCGCGCCGCCCGCCAGCGGCAGCCGGGGGCGTTCCCGGCCGGCGCCGAAGTCCCAGGTCACGATGCCTGCGGAGGTGGCGGCCGCGACGGAGCGGCCGTCCGGGGTGAAGACGAGCTCCTCCCCCTCGCACAGCAGCCGCTCCGTGGACCGGGGTGGGCGGGTGGCGACCAGCCGGCCCGCCGCGAAGTCGAGGACACGAAGCCGGGTGTCGTCGTGCCCGCACCAGGCGAGGTGGCGCTCGTCCGGGCTCAGCAGGGGCAACGGGCCGTCGTCCTCCCCGTGCTCGTAGCGGAACCGCACGCGCTGCCGGTCCACGTCCCACACCTCCAGGACCATGCGGTCACTGCCGGGGTCGTGGGCGAGGCGGCTGACGAGGAAGGTACGTCCGTTCGGCCCGAACCGGCCGCCCGCGTCCCCCCATTCGCCGGTCGCCAGCCGCCGGGTGGATCCGTCGGCGAGCCCGCGGATGACCGTGCCCTTGCCGCCGGGTGCCCGCTGGGCGATCAGCCGGCCGTCCCCGCTGACGTCGACCACGCCCTTGGACAGGCCCGGGGCATTCACGGAGCGGATGCGCCGGTGCGTGCGCACGTCCCACTGCACGGCTCGGTCGTGCGCCACCGCTGTCAGCACCCGGCCGTCGGCGCTGAGCCAGGCCGGCGCGTCCAGGGCGCGCCCGCCCTCCTCGGGCTGGGTGAACACGTCCTGCTCGCTCTGTGCCGCGGCCGTGCGCAGGGCCGCGCGGCTCTCCGGGAGGTCGGCGACGTGCCAGGCGGCGAGGGCGAGGCGCATCGCGGTGCGTGGCTCGGATGCGCGCAAGGTGTCTGCCAGGGCGGCGACCCTGCGCGCCTCGGCCTCGTCGTGCCGGCGTGCGCTGACCCCGCTCTGCCGCCAGGCCGCCACGCCCGCGACGACGGCCAGGCACAGCAGTACGGCGAGCGCACCGGTGAGCGTGCGCAGCCGACGCGCCGACCGGGCCCTGGCGCGCCGTCCGTCCTCGTGGGCGGCGACGCTCGCGGCCAGGAAGTCACGTTCGAGGCCGCTCAACACGCCCGACCGCGCCCCCTCTTCGGCTCCGTCACCGAAGGCCTCGCGTGCCTCCCTCAGCCGTATCCCCCGGTACAGCGCGCCCGTGTCACGGCCCAACTCGGCCCAGCCGTGGGCCGCTTCGGTGAGCCGGCGGTGCAGACGCAGCCGCTCGCGGTCCTCGTCGACCCAGGTACGCAGCCGGGGCCAGGCGCCGATCAGCGCCTCGTGGGCGAGCTCGACCGTGTCGCCGTCGACGGTCAACAGGCGGGCGCGGACGAGGCGTTCGAGGACACTCGCCATGGTCTCATCGGCGTCCGAGCGGCTTCGGGGAAGCGGGGTGCCTTTCCGCGCCGCCCGCGTCCGGTGATGGGGGCGCCTGTCGGCGGTGGCTGGAGCACCCTGGGCGTACCCGGCTGCCGCGACAACGCGGCGAGGTGCCGTGCCGGGCGGCGCGGGGGCGTGCCTCACTTCTCCGAGGCCGCTCAGCTCCGCGCGCCCGACGGGACGCCGGGTGTCCTCGGTGCCGTCGCCGGGCTGCACCAGCCGCAGCAGCAGCGCCCGGACGGCGGCGGCCTCGACGGGCGTGCAGTCGGCGTAGGCCGCTTCCGCGGTGTGGGCGACGGCGCCCTGAACCCCGCCGACGGCCTCGTACGCGGCGAGGGTGAGCGTCTTGCCGGTGCGGCGCCGCCAGACCTCGCGCAGGGCGTGGGCCATCAGCGGCAGACCGCCCGGTTCGCCGGCCACGTCGGCGACGATGCGGGCGGTCAGGGCGCGTTCGACGACGAGCCGTCGCGCCATGGCCGGTCGTACGACGGCCTCCCGCAGGCCTTGCGTCGACATCGGCCCGACGAGCAGCGTGGAGTCGCGCAGCGCCTCGGCGAGCGGGCCGTGTTCCGCGCAGCGGCCGTAGAAGTCGGCGCGTACGGCGATCAGTACGCGCAGCCGGGACGCGGGGTCCGTCGCGGCGGCCAACTGCCCGACGAACCGGTCGCGTTCACCGGGGTCGGCGCAGAGCGTGAAGACCTCCTCGAACTGGTCGACGACGAGCAGCGTGTCACCGGGGCCGTCGTGCGGGGTGAACAACGCCTCGTGAGTGCGGGCCGGGTGCGGGCCCGGGGTGAGCAGGCGGATGGCGGCGGGCCGCCGGGCGGGGTCGGGCGTCTCGCGCAGGGCGGGTATCAACCCCGCCCGCAGCAGGGACGACTTGCCGCTGCCCGAGGCGCCCACGACGGCCCCGAACCGGGCCCGGGCGGTCAGTGCGACGAGTTCGCCGATCAGGTCGTCCCGGCCGTGGAAGTGCTCCCCGTCGCCGGTCTCGAAGCGGGCGAGGCCGGGGTAGGGGGAGGTCTCGTCGCCGGGACCGGTGATCGCGTGGGCGTCGGCGGCCTCGCGCCAACGCCGCTCCCACTCCTCGGTGTCGCCTCCGCAGGCGCTGACGTAGGCCAGGAGCACCGGCAGTGTGGGCAGCCGCTCGCCGCCCGCCGCCGCGGACAGGGTGGGCGCCGAGTAGCCGGCGCGGAGCGCCATCGCGCGGTAGGTCGGACCGCCCGCCTCGTCGCGCAGCTTGCGCAGTTCGTACGCGAACCGCTGCACCGCCCCGTCCCCCGGATCCAGCGGCTTCTCACGGCGCCCCATGTGCGTCTCCCCCTCGCTCGCGGCCGCCGAACACGCTAACAACCTGCGGCGGCCGGCCCGGGCGAATTGTTGGGCACCCCGAAAGGGGGCTGCCCAACAATCCGTTGACGTCTGGACTCGTCGGTGCCCGCCGCGCGGCCTGCCCGTACGGCCCGCGTCTCCCGCCACGCACCGGAGTCAGCCATCACCACCGCCCACGCACCCGGCCCTCGCCTCCTGCCCGCGCCCTCGTCGGCCACACCCGTCGTCCGGCGCCCGCGCCTTTCCCCGTACGTCCTCGTCCTCGTCCCCGTCGCGCTCTCCCTCGCCCTCGGCCTGTGGGGCGTCCGGCGCGACGGCAGCATGTGGCGGGACGAGGCGGTGACGTACGACATGGCGCGGCGGGCGCTGCCCGACCTGTGGGCGACGCTCGGGCAGGCCGACGCCGTGCACGGCCTGTACTACCTGCTCATGCACGGCCTGTTCCGGGTGTTCGGCGGAGCTGATCCGCTGCTCGTGCTCCGGCTGCCCTCGGTGCTGGCGGCCGCCGTGGCGAGCGGGACCGTCGCCCTGCTGGGGCACCGTCTCGCCGGGCCTCGCGCGGGACTGCTCGCCGGGGTCGCGTTCGCGCTGCTGCCCCCGGTGCAGCGCTATGCGCAGGAGGGCCGTTCGTACGCACTCGTGTGCGCGCTCGTCGCCTGGGCGTCGTATCTGCTCGTCGGCGCGGTCCGGACCCGTACCCGCCGGGCCTGGGCCGGTTACGGCGCGGTGCTGCTGGCCGCGTGCCTGCTGCACGAGTTCGCCGTGCTCGCGGCGGTCGCGCACGTGGTGGCGCTGCCCCGGGCGGCCCGTCGGGCGGGAATCCGGGTGACGCTCGCGGTCGGCGCGGGCCTCGCCCCGCTCGCCGTGCTGAGCATGCGGCAGTCGGACCAGGTCGCGTGGATCGGCGGGGCCGGGGCCGGGGCGCTGGCGGGCTTCGCCGGGGTGACGCTGCTCGGGGTGGCGTGTGCGGCCGTGGTCGGCGGTGACCTCGGCCACGGCCGCGTGGGGCTGCCCGTGCTCGCGCTGTCCCTGCTCGTCCTGCCCGCGCTTCTCCTCCTGCTGCTCTCGCTGGTCAAGCCGCTGTACGTGGACCGCTACGTGCTCTACGGCCACCTGGGCACGGCGCTGCTGGTGGGCGCCGCCCTCGACCGGCTCCTCCGTGCGCGGGGACGGACCCGGACGGCCGCCGTGCTCGCCGCCGGAGCCGCCGTACTCACGCTGCTGCCCGTGACCCTGCACCTGCGCACGCCAGAGAGCCGCACCGACGACGTGCCCGCCGTCGCGGAGGCGATACGGGCCGCCGGTCGCGACGCCGATGCCGTGCTGTACATGCCGGCGCGGCGCCGGGTGTGGGCGCCGGCCGCATGGGGTTCCGTGCGCGGGCCGCGCGATCTCGCCCTGGAGCGCGGCCCGGTCGACTCGCACACGCTGTACGGCACGGAGGTGGCCGCGCCCGTGATCCGTGCCCGCGCGCTCGCGGCGAACCGTGTCGTCGCGGTGCGCGACCCGGCGGGGCAGCCCGTCGACCGGACGGCTCAGGAAGCCGTCAAGCGGCGTGTGCTCGCCGCGTACTTCGTGGAGTGCGGGACCCGGTACGCCCAGGGGGCGCGGATCACGGTGTACGCGCGGCCGGGGCGGTGCTGAGCGGCTGCTTCACCCCGTGTTCCCCCGTGTTCAGCCGGGCTCAGCAGTGTTCAGCCGTGTTCAGCCGTGTTCAGCCAGTACGAACGGCCGTGTGCAGCGTGTGGGCCGCCAGGACGAAGACGTCCGGGCGATGGTGCACGCTCGCCTTGTCGTCCGGGTCGACGAGGCGGCCCAGGGTGGCTCGGTCGTCGGCGTCGAGGTGGTCGCCGAGGGCGTCGCGGAGGCGGGACAGGGAGGCGGCGACGTAGGCGCGCATCCGGTCCGTGGCCGGAGCCGGCAGGTCGAGGAGGAAGGTGCGCGTGCCGGAGTGCTTGAGGCCCACGGAGGTCATGAGCGCCGCCCAGTCCTCGGTCTCGGCGACGGCGCCGGGCAGTTCGGCCCGCATCCTCGTGAACCACTCCTCCTCCACCGCGTCGAGCCGTGCCTGCAGTCCGGGCCGGCCGAAACCGATGTCGCGCGGCAGGAAGCGTGCGGGCAGCCCGCCCTCCAGGATGGCCAGGGTGCCGCCGGGCGCCAGCCGCGCGGCGAAGGCGGCGAGACCGGCCCGCTGGTCGCCGAGGTGGTGCAGGCTGCGGCTGGCCCACAGCAGATCGGCGTGGTACTCCAAGTCGCCCAGCACGTCCGGCAGTTCACCGGCGAGGGTGCCGAATCGGTCGGCGACACCGAGCCGGTCGGCACGTGCCCGGGCCCGCTCCAGAAGTGGCTCGCTGCCGTCGACGGCGACTACGCGGGCGCCGGGGCAGGTCTGGGCGAGCAGACAGGAGACGACGCCGGGACCGCTGCCCGCGTCGACGATCAGGCCCGGCTCGGTCTGCGTCCGGGCCAGCCAGGACATGGCCTGCTCGTACAGGGGCGTGAACAGCTCCGCCTGCGCTTCGAGCAGCGGGGCCATCTCGCTCCAGTCGATGTCGGTGTGGCCGTGGTGGTGGTGCGTGTCGCTGTGCTCGTGGTGCGTGTCGTGGTGGTCGTGCGCCATGGTGGTCAGCCTCTCGTCCGGATGCGGCCCAGCGTGCGCCGACGCACCGCCGCGGGGCCACCGCCGTTGCCGCAACGGCAAAAAATCGGGTGCGCCCGGTGCGGCCGGTCGCCCACGATGGCCCGATGGACGACGAGATGGTGGAGCGTTTCCTCGACGACGGGTTCGTGAGGATCGAGGGCGCCTTCCCGCCGCGTGTCGCCGAGCACGGGGCGCGGCTGCTGTGGAAGGAGACGGGCTGCGATCCGGACGACCCGGCCACCTGGAAGCAGCCGGTGTACTGGGTGGGGGACGTGGCGCAGGGCCCGTTCGCGGCTGCCGTCAACACACCGGTCCTGCACGAGGCGTTCGACGTGCTGGTGGGCGAGGGGCGCTGGATGTCGCGATACTCGCTGGGCACCTTCCCGCTGCGCTTCCCGCACGAGGAGGAACCGGACGACGCGGGCTGGCACATCGAAGGCAGCTATCTGCCCGAGGGCGCGGACTGGCCGTACACCAATGTGCGCTCCAAGGACCGGGCCCTGCTCATGTTGTTCCTGTTCAGCGAGGTCGGTGAGGAGGACGCGCCCACCGCGGTCCGCGTCGGCTCCCATCTCGACATCCCGAAGATCCTTGAGCCGTACGGCGAGGAGGGGGTGTCCGGCCTGGCCGTCGCCGCGGAGATCGACGCGGCCTCCGCGCACCGCCCGCTCGCGTACGCCACCGGACGGCCCGGCGACGTCTTCCTGTGCCATCCGTTCCTGGTGCACGCCGCGCAGCCGCACCACGGGACGCGACCGCGGTTCATGGCGCAGCCGGCGCTGCTGTCCGCGGTGCCCCATCAGCTGGAGCGGGCGGACGGGAACTACTCGCCGGTGGAGTTCGCGATCCGCCGGGGGCTGGAGCAGGAGGACTGACCCCGCCCCCGGACGGATCACGGCGTCACCCGGGGATCACAGCGCCGGGTACGCGTTCCGCATCAGCTCCTGGAACTGGGCGGAGAACCAGTGCCCCGAGATCGGGGCGTCGGGCAGCGCGCCGGACAGGTTGTTGCCGTTGCGCGGGTTGCCGGTGTACGTCGGGTCGCACATCCGGTCGAAGCCCTTGCCCTCGTCGTTGTCGATGAACTCGCTCGAACCGTCGGACTCCCCCGGCGGCTTCATCCACACGTAGGCGTCGATCCCGGCCTCGGGCGAGGCCTGCGGGCGTTCACCGAGTCCGGCTCCGGACTGGTTGCACCAGTTGCCGATGTGGATGCGGCGGTCGTAACGTCCGCCGTCGACGTACGTGTCCACGGTGGTCGTCGCACCCGGGCCGGTGGGCCGTGCGGTGCCGCCCCAGCCGTTGCGGGAGGTGTCGATCAGCATGCCGATGTTCGAGTTGAAGCCGGCCGAGACCAGCTCATTGCGGAAGGCCTGGGCGAAGGACAGCTCGTCGACGTACCGGTTCCAGTCGACCCACGCCGACTCGCGGACCGACGTGCCCCCGACGTTGTCGTTGATCGTGAAGTGGTCCTCCTTCAGTGCGCTGTAGTTCGCCGTGTTGGTGATGAAGCCGTGCACGTCGTCGACGGTGGCGCCCTCGGCGTTCGCGGCCTCGTGGAACAGCTGGGCGGACGGGGCGAAGTTGTCGTCCCAGCCGATCCAGCCGTGGTGTCCGGCGTCCACGTAGTTGTAGACGTTCTCCACGTCGCCGAGCTCGCTCAGCGCGTAGCCGACGCCCTTGACGTAGTTGCCGTTGGCCTTCATCACGTCGCACTCGGGGGTGGCCGTCGGGCGGCTGCCGGTGTTGGTGATGAGGTTGGGCAGGGAGTCGATCTCGACCGTGGTGACGATCCGCAGGTCCGCGTACGCGGGGTCGGCGAGGATCGCGGCGATGGGGTCGATGTACTCGGTCTTGTAGCGGTCGATCTCCGTCGGGCCCAGCTCGCCGTTGGAGGCGAGGGCGGCGCAGTCACGGCCCGGCAGGTTGTAGATGACCAGCTGGATGACGAGTTCGTCGGAGCCCTTCTGGTTCAGCGCCTCGTCGAGGTGGTCGCGCAGGCCCATGCCGCCGTTGACGCCGTTGATGGCGGCGATCCGGTCGAGCCAGACGCCGGTGGGCTGGTTGGCGATGCGGCCACCGCCCGGCTCGGCCGCGGCCTTCTCCTGCCACTCCGGGTTCACATAGACCTTGGCGCCGGAGTACGGGTTGTCGACCTTCGGGCCGGTCGGGTCCGGCGGGTCCGTGGGGCCACCGCCGCCGTCGTCGACGTTGCAGGTCACGCCGTCGAGCGTGAAGGTGGTCGGTATCGCGTTGGTGCCGCTGTACGTGCCGTTGAAGCCGAAGCTGACCGAAGCGCCGGTCGCCAGCGGGGCGTTGTACGTCTCGTTGGCTGCCGTGACGTCGGTGCCGCTCTGGCTGATCCGCGCGTTCCAGCCGTTGGTGATCGTCTGGTTTCCGGCGTACGACCATGCCACGGACCAGGAGGACTTGGCGGCGCTGTTGTTGGTGACCGTCACGGAGGCGGTGAAGCCGGTGTCCCACTGGTTCTGCACGGTGTAGTCGACGGTGCAGGGGACGGCGGCGGTGCCGACGTCGTCCGGGGCCGCCGCGATGGCGGTCCCTGCCGCACCGCCCACGAGAGCCAGTGCGGCCAGCAGGGCGGTTTTCGTTCTGGTGCGACTCATCAGTGCGGGTGTCCTCTCCTTGCGGGTTGTTCGTGCGGGTTATCCGGTGCGGGGCTGTCCGTCGAGGGAGCGCAGGTGATCGCGCAGCCCGATGCCGAACAACGTGGGCGTACCGTCGTACTGGGAGATCAGGGCGGGCCCGGAGTTGCAGTTCCATGTGTTCCAGGTCCAGCCCAGGTACGAGAGCCCGCGGGCGTCGAACCACGCCATGACGCGGTCGATGAAGGCGTGCGCGCAGGTGTTCTCGCCGATCTCGCCCGCGACGAGCGGGACCTGTGCGGCGACCGGCGCGAGTGTCGAGTTCCAGCAGCCCTCGTTGGAACAGGTGTTGAAGTTGTAGACGTGCCAGGCGGCGGCGAGATTTCCCGTCGGGTCACTGGGCCTGTGCGTCAGCCACTGGCCCAGGTCGTTCGAGTACGCGAGGCCGCCGGCCAGGATGACGTTCTCGGCTCCGGTGCCGCGGATCGCGTCGATCAGGTCCTGCATTCCGGCGACCTCGTAGCCGATGCCGGGGCAGGTGCCGCCGTCCCGCCAGCACTGCCACGCCTGGGTGGCCGTGGCGGTGGCGCGGTCCGGGTAGGGCTCGTTGAACAGGTCGAAGACGACCGTCCTGTCGTCCTTGAAGGCGTTCGCGACCGAGGTCCAACTCCGAGCAGGCGGCGGGTCGCGCCGCTGCCGTCGACGAGCTTGTTGCAGGACACCTTCACCACCGGCGGCCCGTCGTCGGTCGGCAGCGGGTCCGTGGGGTCGGGCTCCGCCGGATCCGGGTCCGTCGGCTCGGGCGACGGACCCGAATCCACGTTGCACAGCGTGCCGTTGAGCGTCTCTGGGACTCTTGAGGATCCTGGGTTGCCGCGTGGTCCCGAGGGGTGGAAGCGGTAACGAGCGCGGACGAGTCCGGGCCGATCCTTGAGCAGAGCCCGTATGCGGCGTCACTGGCGGTGACGCGATGCCGACGTCTGGACTGCCCCCGGCTCTTTCGAGCGGGCGCACCCTGGGATCGCCGCCCCGCCGGACGCTGAACCGATCACCGCAGGAAAACCGCAGTGCCAGTGGCGGGGACTGCGCGCATTTCAAGCACGCGGCGGATATCAGGTAAAACGACAGGCGGTCCATAAGGTGACGGCCAGGCCGGATCCAGCATCCCTCAGCGCCCCGAAGGCAATTGCCGCACTGTTGGAGACCCTGAACGACGTCGGCACGGCGTTGCCGCCGGACCACGAGGCGATGAACCCGGCGCCGACGCTGGCGCCGGTGGCGAGGGTGCCGTTCCAGTTCTCGTTGACCGCGGTGACCGTCGTGCCGGACTGGGACCACTTGGCGTTCCAGCCCTGGGTGACGTGCTGGCCGTCGGCGAAGTCGAAGGTGAGGGTCCAATCGCTCAGCGTGGACTGGTTGTTGGTGATCTGCACGTCGCCCTGGAAGCCGCTGTCCCACTGGCTGGTGACCGAGTACCCCACCGTGCAGGCGGGTGCGGCTCCCGAAGCGGTGAACACCGGTGCGACGGCGGTCCCGACGAGGGCCACCGCACCGGCAACTAGTGAAACCTGAACGCGGGGGGTGTCGCATGAGCGACTCCTTGCAGATCAGGCGCGGCCGGGACGGACGCGTCGACTGTTGGAATCGCTCCCACTGGTGCTCGGAAGGTAGCGCCAAGTGACGGTAAAGAACAGAGGTGAGGCCATCTTGCGTTCATCGAATCTTTTCGACTCTTCAAGCACCTTGACCCTTCTCACCCCCCTCTTCAATATGGGAGCGCTCCCACTGGTTCAAGGCTTGTTGCTCCTCCCCCACTTCTCCGAGCCGCAAGGAGGAACCAGCACATGCGCCCCAGACGGAGACGCCGCACACCTTTGTATCCTTGGACGCCTCCGGGGCGCCCAAGCCTGTGTCGAGAGCCCGACCGTGCTCAGTCCTTCGGGCCTCCGCGCGCTCGATCTCTCGACACAGTCGCGCCCCTTCGGCTGCGGCGCCTTTGGACCGCCGTTGTGGCGGCCTTCGCACTTCCGTTGACGATGTTGGCCACCGGTACAACTCCCGCACAGGCAGCGGCAGTTCAGTGCAGTGTCGACTACACGACCAATGACTGGGGGTCGGGCTTCACCGCCGACCTCACGATCACCAACCGGGGCACCGAGGCCATCGACGGCTGGACCCTGACGTACGACTACACGGGCAACCAGACGCTCACCAACGGCTGGAACGGCACCTGGTCCCAGTCCGGCCGGACGGTCACCGTGCAGAGCACGTCCTGGAACGGCACGATCGCCGTCGGGGCCGCCGTGACGACCGGCGGGCAGTTCACCTACAGCGGCACGAACGCGGCGCCGACGAACTTCGCCGTCAACGGCACGACCTGCGCGGGTGCCCACCAGCCGCCGATCACCGTGCTGACCAGCCCGGCCGCGGGTGCCACGTACTCCCAGGGCGACCCGGTGCCGCTCGCCGCCACCGCGGCCGCCGCCGACGACGCGACCATCACCAGGGTCGAGTTCTACGACGACACGACGCTGCTGGGCACGGACACGACCGCGCCGTACACCCACTCGGCCACCGGTCTGGCCGTGGGCAGTCATTCGCTGGTGGCGAAGGCGTACGACAGCCTGGGCGCGTCGGCGAGTTCCGCACCGGTCGGCATCATGGTCGCCTCGGGTCCCGCCGTGGTGGCCTCACCGGCCCAACTGGGGGTCCGGCAGGGCGAGTCGGGCACGTACGAGGTGAAACTCTCGACACAGCCGTCAGGGAACGTGACCGTCACGACCGCCCGGACGAGCGGTAACGCGGGGCTGTCCGTCACCGGTGGCGCGAGCCTCACCTTCACCCCGTCGAACTGGGACACCGCACGGCAGGTGACCATCAGCGCCGACTCCTCCGGCACCGGCTCGGCGACCTTCGAGTCGACGGCCACCGGCCACGCCACGGCCACGGTGACCGTCACCCAGCTCGGCGCGACGAAGGCGTACGACGCCCGCTTCCTGGAGCTCTATGGGAAGATCACCGACCCGGCGAACGGCTACTTCTCCCCCGAGGGCATCCCCTACCACTCGGTGGAGACGCTGATCGTCGAGGCGCCGGACCACGGCCATGAGACCACCTCGGAGGCGTACAGCTACCTCCTGTGGCTCCAGGCCATGTACGGCAAGGTGAGCGGCGACTGGTCCCGGTTCAACGCGGCCTGGGATCTCATGGAGCAGTACATGATCCCGACCCACGCCGACCAGCCGACCAACTCCTTCTACACCGCCTCCAAGCCGGCCACCTACGCCCCCGAGCTGGACCTGCCGAGCCAGTATCCGGCCCCGCTCGACACCGGCGTCTCCGTCGGCCAGGACCCGATCGCCGCCGAGCTGAAGAGCGCGTACGGCACGGACGACGTGTACGGCATGCACTGGCTGCAGGACGTCGACAACGTGTACGGATACGGCAACTCGCCCGGCAACTGCGAGGCGGGCCCGACGGACACCGGACCGTCGTACATCAACACCTTCCAGCGCGGCCCGCAGGAGTCGGTGTGGGAGACCATCCCGCAGCCCACCTGCGACGACTTCAAGTACGGCGGGCCGAACGGGTACCTGGACCTGTTCACCGGTGACGCGTCGTACGCGAAGCAGTGGAAGTTCACCAACGCCCCGGACGCCGACGCGCGCGCCGTGCAGGCCGCGTACTGGGCGGACATCTGGGCCGAGGAACAGGGCAAGGGCGGCGAGATCTCCGCGACCCTCGACAAGGCCGCGAAGATGGGCGACTACCTGCGCTACGCCATGTACGACAAGTACTACAAGAAGATCGGTAACTGTGTCGGGGCCTCCTCCTGCCCGGCCGGCACCGGCAAGGACTCCTCGCACTACCTGCTCTCCTGGTACTACGCGTGGGGCGGCGCCACCGACACCTCGGCGGGCTGGGCCTGGCGCATCGGCTCCAGCCACGCGCACGGCGGCTACCAGAACCCCCTGGCCGCGTACGCCCTCGCCAACTACCCCGACCTGAAGCCCAAGTCGGCGACAGGACAGGCGGACTGGGCCACGTCCCTGCAACGGCAGATCGAGTTCTACCGCTGGCTGCAGTCCGACGAGGGCGGCATCGCGGGCGGCGCGACCAACAGCTGGGCGGGACGCTACGCGACTCCCCCGGCCGGGACGCCGACCTTCTACGGCATGTACTACGACGAGAAGCCCGTGTACCACGACCCGCCGTCCAACCAGTGGTTCGGCTTCCAGGCGTGGTCCATGGAGCGGGTCGCCGAGTACTACCAGCAGACGGGGAACGCGCAGGCCAAGACGGTCCTCGACAAGTGGGTCGACTGGGCGCTGTCCGAGACGACCGTCAACCCGGACGGCACGTACCGGATTCCTGCCACGCTCCAGTGGTCGGGCGCCCCCGACACCTGGAACGCCGCCGCCCCGGGCGCCAACAGCGACCTGCACGTGACCGTCACCGACTACACGGACGACGTGGGCGTGGCGGCCGCGTACGCCAAGACGCTGACGTACTACGCCGACCGCGCAGGCAGCGCCGAGGCGGCGGCGACGGCGAAGGCGCTGCTCGACGGCATGTGGGAGCACCACCAGGACGGGCTCGGCATCGCCGTCCCGGAGACCCGCGCCGACTACAACCGCTTCGACGACGCCGTGTACGTCCCGAGCGGCTGGACCGGCACCATGCCAGGCGGCGACACGATCGACTCGTCGTCGACCTTCGACTCGATCCGCTCGTTCTACGAGGACGACCCGGCCTGGTCGAAGATCGAGTCGTACCTGGCGGGCGGGGCCGCGCCCTCCTTCACGTACCACCGGTTCTGGGCCCAGGCGGACATAGCCCTCGCCATGGGCTCGTACGCGGAGCTCCTCGAATAAGTCCCCGCTGAACGCTCCGCGTGCAAGGTCCTGTCGCCCGGCGGCGGCAGGACCTGGCCGGGCGGTCCCCACCCGCACGGGGGGCCGCCCGGCCGCGCCGTGCATTCCCCCACCCTCGCTTGCATGGAGAGGACAGCACCGTGCGAAGAACCCGCATCCTCACGGCCGTACTCGCCCTCGCCGCAGGTCTGCTCGCGGGCGCCCCGCCCGCACTGGCCACGGACACCGACAAGGTGGCGATCGCCGCCGACACGTACACCTGGAAGAACGCCCGCATCGACGGCGGCGGTTTCGTCCCCGGCATCGTCTTCAACCGTACGGAACAGAACCTCGCGTACGCCCGTACCGACATCGGCGGCGCCTACCGCTGGGCCGAGTCGTCGAAGACCTGGACCCCGCTGCTCGACTCGGTCGGCTGGGACGACTGGGGCCACACGGGCGTGGTCAGCCTGGCCTCCGACTCCGTCGACCCGGACAAGGTGTACACGGCCGTCGGCACGTACACCAACAGCTGGGACCCGGGCAACGGCGCCGTGCTGCGCTCCTCCGACCGGGGCGCGACCTGGCAGAAGGCGGACCTGCCGTTCAAGCTGGGCGGCAACATGCCGGGACGGGGCATGGGCGAACGGCTCGCGGTCGACCCGAACCGGAACAGCGTGCTGTACCTGGGGGCGCCCAGCGGCAACGGCCTGTGGCGGTCGACGGACTCGGGCGCGACCTGGTCGCAGGTGACGAACTTCCCCAACGTCGGCAACTACGTGCAGGACCCGACCGACACCAGCGGATACGCGAGTGACAACCAGGGCATCGTCTGGGTCACCTTCGACGAGTCGACGGGCACGGCCGGGAACGCGACCCAGACCATCTACGTCGGGGTCGCCGACACGGAGAACGCGGTGTACCGCTCGACGGACGGCGGTTCCTCCTGGTCCCGGCTGGCCGGTCAGCCCACGGGCCACCTGGCCCACAAGGGAGTGCTGGACGCCGAGAACGGCTACCTCTACCTCGCGTACAGCGACAAGGGCGGCCCGTACGACGGCGGCAAGGGCCAGTTGTGGCGGTACGCGACGGCGACGGGCACGTGGACGGACATCAGCCCGGTGGCGGAGGCCGACACGTACTACGGCTTCAGCGGGCTGACGGTCGACCGGCAGAACCCGGGCACGGTGATGGCGACGGCGTACAGCTCATGGTGGCCGGACACGCAGATCTTCCGCTCGACGGACAGCGGCGGCACCTGGACGCAGGCGTGGGAGTACACATCGTATCCGAACCGCTCGAACCGCTACACCATGGACGTGTCGTCCTCGCCATGGCTGACCTGGGACGCGAACCCATCGCCTCCCGAACAGACCCCGAAACTGGGGTGGATGACGGAGGCCCTGGAGATCGACCCGTTCAACTCGAACCGGATGATGTACGGGACGGGCGCGACGATCTACGGCACCGAGGATCTGTCGCAGTGGGACAGCGGAGGCCAGTTCACCATCAGACCGATGGTGCGGGGCCTGGAGGAGACGGCGGTCCTCGACCTGGCATCACCCCCCTCGGGCGCACCCCTGCTGAGCGCGCTGGGTGACATCGGCGGCTTCCGCCACACGGACCTGACCAAGGTCCCGCCGATGATGTACACCCAGCCCAACTTCACCTCCACTACGAGCCTGGACTACGCCGAGGCCAACCCCAACACGGTCGTCCGGGTCGGCAACCTGGACTCCGGCCCGCACGTCGCCTTCTCCACGGACAACGGCGCCAACTGGTTCGCCGGGAGCGACCCTTCGGGCGTCAGCGGCGGCGGCACGGTCGCGGCGGCGGCGGACGGCAGCCGGTTCGTGTGGAGCCCGGAGGGCGCGGGCGTGCACCACGCGACGGGCTTCGGCTCGTCGTGGTCGGCGTCCAGCGGCATCCCGGCGGGCGCGATCGTGGAGTCCGACCGGGTCGACCCGATGACCTTCTACGGCTTCAAGTCCGGTCAGTTCTACGTGAGTACGGACGGGGGCGCCACCTTCACGGCGTCGGCGGCCTCCGGCCTGCCCAGCGGTGACAGCGTGCGTTTCAAGGCGCTGCCCGGCACGGAGGGCGACGTCTGGCTGGCGGGCGGTGCGCCGGACGGCGCCTACGGCCTGTGGCACTCGACGGACGGCGGCGCCACCTTCAGCAAGCTGGCGGGCGTCGAACAGGCCGACGCCATCGGCTTCGGCAAGGCGGCGGCCGACGCCTCGTACCAGACGCTCTACACCAGCGCCAAGATCGGCGGCGTACGCGGCATCTTCCGCTCGACGGACCAGGGCGCGACCTGGACCCGCATCAACGACGACGCCCACCAGTGGGGTTGGACGGGCGCGACGATCACCGGCGACCCACGGGTCTACGGCCGCGTGTACGTCGCGACCAACGGGCGCGGTGTCATCTACGGCGACACGTCCGACACGGGCGGCGGAGGCGGTGACGACGGCGGTGGCGGCACGGATCCGGAGCCGGAGCCGACGGGCGCCTGCGCGGTGACGTACGAGATCACCAACCAGTGGTCCGGGGGCTTCCAGGCGGACGTCCGGCTCTCCAACACGGGCACGGGCGCATGGTCCGGCTGGTCGCTCAACTGGTCCTTCCTCAACGGCCAGGCCATCTCGCAGCTGTGGAACGCCGAGCACACGCAGTCGGGTTCGACGGTCACGGCGACGAACGTGGGCTGGAACGGGAACGTGGCGGCGGGTTCGTCGGTGAGCTTCGGGTTCACGGGGAGCTGGTCGGGGTCGAACGGGAAACCGGCGGCATTCAAGCTCGGTGACCAGTCCTGCACGGTGACCTGACGGTCCGGGCGGGACGAATGGGGAGGGCGCGTGCCGAGTCCGGCACGCGCCCTCTTCACAGGTGCGCTGTTACGGCGTGTAGACCGTCGGCCTCGGTGCCGTCGGCATTTTGTTGCCGAGGAAGAAACTCGGGTGCGGGGGCTGGTTGTAGGCGGTGTTCTGCCACGCGATGCCCGTGCGGTACATCGTGTCGTGGAGCAGGGTCGTGATCTTCGTGCTTGTCTCGTGCGGGGTCGAGTAGATGCGCAGGGCCGTGTTGTTGCTCGTGCGCCAGACGACCTCCTCGCGCCAGTCGCCGAAGAGGTCGCCGGAGACGACGGGCGTGGCCTTCGTGCCGTTGTTGGAGGAGACCCCGGAGCCGGTCAGCAGGCGGGTGTCGGACGACGTGCCGTACTTGTCGATGCGGGTGCCGTCCAGGAGTTCGCGGACCGTGTCGCCGTCCCACCAGGCGAGGAAGTTGACGGAGGACGGTTCTCGGCCCTTGGTGGCGCCGGCCTCGTCCCGGATGGACGAGTCGGAGGCGGACCAGACCTCGGCGCCGTCGTTGCCGGCGTAGATGTCACCGGCGACGCCCCGGCCGTTGTCGCAGCAGGGGTTCAGCCGCCAGCGGATCGAGCCGTTCGCCGGGTTGATGTACAGCTCGGCGGGCTGGGAGGTGGACTCGGAGACCTTGAAGTACTCCAGGCCCGAGGTGGAGGGGTCCAGGTCGCCGAGGTGCTGGGCGTCGCCGTGGCCCGTCCTGGTGGTCCACAGGCCCCAGCCGTTGTCGTCGACGGTCATGGAGCCGTAGACGATCTCGTCCCTGCCGTCGTTGTCGACGTCGCCGACGGAGAGGCTGTGGGAGCCCTGACCGTCGTAGCCCTTGCCGCTGTTGGTGGAGGAGTTGGTGTCGAAGGTCCAGCGGCGGGTGAACTGGCCGTTCCGCCAGTCCCACGCGGCGATCACGGAACGCGTGTAGTAACCGCGGGCCATGATCAGCGAGGGGCGGGCGCCGTCCAGGTAGGCGGTGCCGGCGAGGAAGCGGTCCACTCGGTTGCCGTACGAGTCGCCCCACGACGAGACGTTGCCGCGGGCCGGGACGTAGTCGACGGTCCCCATCGCCCGGCCGGTCTGACCGTTGAACATGGTCAGGTACTCGGGGCCGGAGAGGATGTACCCGCTGGAGTTGCGGTGGTCGGCGGAGGAGCTGCCGACCACCGCCCCCGTGCCGTCGCGCGTGCCGTCCGCCGTCTTCATGGCGACCTCGGCCCTGCCGTCGCCGTCGTAGTCGTACACCTGGAACTGCGTGTAGTGCGCGCCCGAGCGGATGTTGCGGCCCAGGTCTATGCGCCACAGGCGGGTGCCGTCGAGCTTGATGCCGTCGATGATCGTGTTGCCGGTGTAGCCGGACTGGGAGTTGTCCTTGGCGTTGGTGGGCTGCCACTTGAGGACGAAGTCCAGGGCGCCGTCGCCGTCGAGGTCGCCGACGGAGGCGTCGTTGGCCTCGTAGGTGTACGAGACGCCGTCCGGGGTGGTTCCGCCGCTGGGCGGGCTGATCGGGACGTCCTTGTATCCGGCGCGGAACTGGATCGCGTGGACGGAGTCGCCCTGCTCGGTTCCGTTCACGATCGGGCGGACCGTGTAGTCGGCGTGGGCGGGGGCGCCGGAGTGGAAGTAGTTCGTGGAGCCGGTGATCGGGGTCGGGTTGACCAACGCACCGGCCCGGTAGAGGTTGAAGGAAACGTTGTCGGGGTCGGTGCCGAGCCAGCGCCAGCTGACCAGGTTGCCGCTGCCGGTGTGCACGCTGACCACGCCGCGGTCGAGGGCTTCGACCTGCCGGGCGGTGGCGGCCTCGGCGGGGCTCGTGGTGAGCGTGGTGAGTCCGGCGGCGGTCAGGGCGGCTGCCATCAGCGTGATCAGGACTTTGCGTCTGCGGTGCGGGTGCGGGTGCGGGTGTCGTAACTGCACGGTGCGTTACCTCCTGAGGCCTCCTGGGGAGGACAGACGGGTTCCGCCTCTCAGTCGCCGCCGATGGCAGGAGGGTTGCCGGACCTGGACGCCCGCTCGACCGATTCACCGCCCGAGGGCACGGCAGGGGACCGCGCATGGGCAGCCACCCGTACGACTGGGGCCTGTTCTGAGTTCCCCGTCGTTCGCGCGAAGCGCGGGCGCAGCGCCCGCGGCGGAGCCGCTGATGTCCGCAGTCGGTGCGTGCCCTCGGCGTGCGGCGTCGCAGGACATGTGGCGGAGCCGCCTGTCCTGCGACGCAGTGCGGCGGGGTGCGTGCCGGGCGTCGGGGCGCAGGCGGGGAACTCAGAACAGGCCCCAAGGGCATGGAGTCACGCGTCGGGCTTCCTGAAGGCACGCAGGTGGAACTCGGGGTCCGGGCGTGGGGTGTCGGGGTCCGGGAGGGCCGCCAGGCGGGCCGCGAGCTGATCGGTGAGCGGGTTGTCGGGCTTGAGCAGCGTGAACCAGCCGCGGTACAGGTCGGTGATGGTGCGGCGGGGGCTGCGGCCCTGGCCCACGCCCCGGAAGCGGGTCCGGCCGGCCGGGGTGAGGCCGTGGTCGACGGCGTGGGTCCCGACGACCGCCGCCGCGTCGTGGGCCGGGCCGCGGGGCCGTGGGGCGAGCACGGCGTCGATGTCGCTGCCCACGTTGTGGGAGGCGGCCTTGTCGACGGTGGTGACGTACACCCCGCCGGGGCGCAGGACGCGGGCACACTCGCCGATGACGGCGCGGACCTCCTCCGGCCGCTCGATCAGGTGGAGCAGCCAGACGCTGGTGACGGCGTCGAACGTCTCGTCGGGGAACGGTAACCGGCGGCTGTCGGCGAGGACGACGGTCCCGGGCAGCCGCGCGGCCGCCCGCTGCGCCATCGCGTACGTCAGGTCGACGCCGGTCACCCGCGTCCCGGGGCGGGCCGCCGCGAGCCGCCGGGTCACGATCCCTGTGCCGCAGGCGACGTCGAGCAGCCGGCGCGCGCCTTCGGGGACGAGGCTCAGCACCGCTTCGGCGGCGGCCTCGGCCCGGGGTTCGCCGCCGCGCAGGACGTCGTAGTCGCGGGCCTCCTTCTCGTAGTCCAGCACCGGTCAGCTCGCTCCGTGGCCCGGCGCCAGATCCTGCACCCTGCGCGCCAGCTCGAAGTCGCGCTCGGTGATGACGCCGCCCAAGCTGTGGGTGTTCACGGAGAGAGTGACGGTGTGGTAGCCGAGGGTGAGGTCGGAGTGGTGGTCGAGTTCCTCCTGCACCTGGGCGATGTGCACGACCATCGCGGTCGCCGCGAAGTGCGAGCCGAGCCGGTAGGTACGCACGAGCCGGTCCCCGGCCGACGACCAGCCCGGCAGCTCCGCCAGCCGGTCCTCGATCTCCTTCTGCGACAACGGTTCGAGGGGCATGGGCTCCGCTCCTTCCGTGACGTCCTGCGCATCGTGGGGGTCTCTTTCAGCGTGCCACAGTCCGGCCGCTCCGTCCCTGGTCAGACGCATGCCCGGCATTCAGCGCCGTACGCACTCGGCCGCGAGGTCGTCCGCCGGTACGGCGACCCGGCGAGAGTGCGTGTCCGCATTTCCCTGGGGTCGCTCCGGCCGGGCAGGCAGGCGTTGCCCGGTCCTCGACCGGGCCGGTCGCCCCGCGGGCGCCGCGCGCGGCGCGGATCGCGGCGGGCGAGTCGAACTCGACCGGATACCCGAGGGCGTCTTCGAAGGCCCCGCCCCGCAGACATCCGCGCATCCTGGCCCGGTGGACGGCTACCGTGGCCCGCGGTACCACCAGCGGTGCCGACGGTTCGGCCGTTTCGGTTACGGTCGGGCCATGGCCATTGTCGCGCCCGGTGCCCCCGGCCTCCCGGTTCCCCCTCCCGAGAAGGGCGTCGGCCCGCTGCTGCGCGGCTGGCGGGAGCGGCGGCGGGTGAGCCAGCTGGAGCTGGCGCTGCGGGCCGGCTCCTCGGCGCGGCACATCAGCTTCGTCGAGACGGGCCGCTCCCGCCCCAGCGAGGAGATGGTGCTGCGCCTCGCCGAGCACCTCCAGGTCCCGGTCCGGGAGCGCAACGTGCTGCTCCTGGCGGCCGGTTACGCTCCTCGGTACCCGGAGACCCCCATGGACGACCCGGCGATGGGCGCCATCCGTCAGGGCGTGGAGCGCCTCATCCGGGGCTACGAGCCGTACCCGGCCCTCGTCGTCGACGCGACCTACAACGTCCTCGCCGCGAACAAGGGCATCACCCTGCTCCTCGACGGCGTCCCCGAGCACCTCCTCGCACCCCCGCTGAACGCCATGCGCCTGACCCTCCACCCCGAGGGCCTGGCCCCGCGTATCCGCAACCTCCGCGAGTGGCGCGGCCATCTGCTCTCCCAGATGACCCGCCAGATCGCCCTCCAACGCTCCGACGCCCTGCGGGAGTTGTACGAGGAGGTGGCGGCCTATCCGGTCCCGGAGCCGGTTCCGGAGCCAGTTCCGGAGCCAGTTCCGGAGGCGGACGCCGACGCGTCCGCCGAGCCGGTCTCCTCCATCGCCCTGCCCCTGCGGATCGAGCACGACGGCCAGATCCTGTCCTTCGTCTCCTCCATCTCGACCTTCAACACCCCCATGGACGTGACGGTGGCGGAGCTGGCCATCGAGACTCTCCTCCCGGCCGACCCGGCGACCGTCAAGTACCTTCAGTCGCTGACTGTTTGACGCGGGTGCCGCGGCGCCGCCTTGAGTGCCGCGTACTGCAACCCCGCGAAACCGGCCACGGTGAACGCCTGGATCACTCCCCACACGGCGCCCGCGGTGGTCGGCGACAACCAGACGGCGAGCGCGACGAAACTGAGCACGGCCCAGGCGAGGTTGGCCTCGATCACGGCGCGCACCGCGAGCACGGGCGGCTGCCTGCGCGAACCGGCCCAGCCGACACCGACGGCGTACGCCACGAGGAACACCCCGAGTCCGAGCAACAGGTCGTCGCCGACCCCGAGCAGTCGCCCGAGCGGCCCCGACGCGGCGAGATAGGCGAGCCCGTTGGCGCCCGTCACCACCGCGTCCAGCAGCAGGAACCGGCGCACCATCTCCCGGGGCTCCGTCGTACGCGCCAGTGCGGCGAGCTGAGTTGCGGACATGCCGAATCACCCTCCATCGAGGCCGGTCACGGTCAGTGGAACCCGGGTGCCGGGCCGGAATGCGCCGGCCCGGCATCCGGTACGACCACCTTGCCGGGCACCGGAGTGACGGTCGATTACGTGCGAGGTAATGCGCGGCGATGACCGCCGGGTGGTCTGACACACCGTCACTTCGTTCCCGGGCGACGGACTTCGGCCACACCCTCATGAGACTTCCACTGGAACATGACACACTGTTCGCATTACTTCGGCGCGTGGGGAGGCGTGGCGTGAGTGAGCGGCGGCCCGCGCCCACCGTGGGGCAGGTGGTGCTCGGACGACGGCTGCAGGAACTGCGCGAGGCGGCCGGGCTGCGGCGGGAGGAGGCCGCGCGGGTCCTCCGGGTCGCACCGGCGACCGTACGGCGCATGGAGATGGCCGAGGTCGCGCTCAAGATCCCGTACTTACAGGTCCTGTTGACGACGTACGGCGTGGCCGAGGACGAGATCACCGCCTTCGTCGCGCTCGCGGAGGAGGCCAACCAGCCGGGCTGGTGGCAGCGGTTCCACGACGTGCTGCCCGAGTGGTTCAGCCTGTACGTCAGCCTGGAGGGCGCGGCGCGCGTGATCCGGTCGTACGAGCCGCACTTCGTGCCCGGACTGCTGCAGACCGAGGACTACTCGCGTGCCGTTCTGCAGACCGGGACGGTCGGGTATGAGGGGCCGGAAGCGGTCGAACGGCATGTGTCGCTGCGTATGACCCGGCAGAAGCTCCTCACCCGCGAACACCCGCCCCACCTCTGGGTGATCATGGACGAGACGGTGCTGTGCCGCCCGGTGAGCATCGACGGCAAGGTCATGCTCGACCAGCTGGACCGGCTTCTGGAAGTCGCCGAGTGGGGCAACGTCACGCTCCAGGTCGCCGAGTTCGCCGCCGGCCCGCATCCGGGGACGTACGCGCCCTTCGCGCTGTTCCGCTTCGCGGAGCCCGAGTTGCCGGACATCGTCTACAGCGAGTACGTGACCGGCGCGCTCTGCCTCGACTCGCGCTCCGAGGTCGTCACGCATCTGGAGGTCCTGGACCACATGGCCGCACTCGCGACCTCGGCCGAGGACACGAAGGACATCCTTCGGGCGTATCGCGAGAAATACGCACGGCTCTCCGGGTGAAGAGCGCACGGCTGGCGCGGTGGCCCCGGCGCGGCCGGCCAAAGCCGAACCTCCGCCAAGTCGCCCCCTCCTCGGTCGCACTCACTCACGCACCACGTCGGTGACACGGCGCCGACGGTGACGGCATCGGCCGGGCCGCCGTCCGAGACCTGCTACGCCGCGCCCCCCTTCGCGTCCTTCTCGTCGTCGACGATCTCCGCGTCCACGACCCCCTCTTCCTCCGAGGCGCGCTGCGAGTCACCGGAGGCGGCAGACGCGTCGGAGGCATCGGCCGGCGTCTGCTGAGCCTGGGCGTACATCGCCTGCCCCATCTTCTGGCTGACGGAGGCGAGCTTCTCGACCCCGGCCCGCAGCGCGGCGGTGTCCGCCGACTCGTCCAGCAGCCGCTTCAGGTCGGCCACGGCGGACTCGACCTCCGTCACGGACTCCGCCGGAACCCGCCCCTCGTTGTCCCGCACGAACTTCTCGGTCTGGTAGACGAGTTGCTCGGCCTGGTTGCGGGTCTCGGCGGCCTCGCGGCGTTTGCGGTCCTCGTCGGCGTACTGCTCGGCGTCCCGCATCATGCGGTCGATGTCGTCCTTGGGGAGGGCGGAGCCGCCGGTCACGGTCATCTTCTGTTCGCGGCCGGTCGCCAGGTCCTTGGCCGACACGTGCATGATGCCGTTCGCGTCGATGTCGAAGGCGACCTCGATCTGCGGCACCCCACGCGGCGCGGGCGGCAGGCCGGTGAGGTCGAAGACGCCCAGCTTCTTGTTGTACGCGGCGATCTCGCGTTCGCCCTGGTAGACCTGGATGCCGACCGAGGGCTGGTTGTCGGCGGCCGTGGTGAAGATCTCCGAACGGCGGGTCGGGATCGTCGTATTGCGCTCGATGAGCTTCGTCATGATGCCGCCCTTGGTCTCGATGCCCAGGGACAGCGGGGTGACGTCCAGCAGGAGCACGTCCTTCACGTCACCGCGGATGACTCCCGCCTGGAGGGCGGCGCCCACGGCCACCACCTCGTCCGGGTTCACGCCCTTGTGCGGTTCCTTGCCCGTGAGCTCCTTCACCAGGTCGGTCACGGCGGGCATACGGGTGGAGCCGCCGACGAGGATGACGTGGTCGATCGCGGCGAGTTTCACCCCGGCGTCCTTCACCGCCTGATGGAAGGGGGTCTTGCAGCGGTCCAGCAAGTCGGCGGTGAGCTCCTGGAACTGAGCACGCGTCAGTTTCTCTTCCAGGTGGATCGGGCCTTCGGCGGAGGCGGTGATGTACGGGAGGTTGATGCTCGTCTCGGAGGAGCTGGACAGTTCGATCTTGGCCTTCTCGGCGCCTTCGCGCAGCCGCTGGACGGCCATCTTGTCCTGGCCCAGGTCGATGCCGTACGAGCCCTTGAAGCGCTTGACGAGGTGGTCGACGATCCGCTGGTCCCAGTCGTCGCCGCCGAGCTGGGTGTCGCCGTTGGTGGCCTTGACCTCGATGACGCCCTCGCCGATCTCCAGGAGGGAGACGTCGAAGGTGCCGCCGCCGAGGTCGAAGACGAGGACGGTCTGCTCGTCGCCGCGGTCGAGGCCGTAGGCGAGGGCGGCGGCCGTGGGCTCGTTGATGATCCGCAGTACTTTCAGGCCCGCGATCTCGCCGGCCTCCTTGGTGGCCTGGCGCTGGGTGTCGTCGAAGTAGGCGGGCACGGTGATCACGGCGTCGGTGACGTCCTCGCCCAGGTACGACTCGGCGTCCCGCTTGAGCTTCTGGAGCACGCGGGCGTTCAGTTCCTGGGCCCGGTAGCGGGTGCCGTCGACGGAGCCCTGGTCCGGGAAGCGCCAGCCGGCGTCGCCCATGTGCCGTTTGACGGAGCGCGCGGTGCGCTCGACGTTCGTCACGGCCTGCCGTTTGGCGACCTCGCCGACGAGCACCTCGCCGTTCTTGGCGAAGGCCACCACGGAGGGCGTGGTCCGGGCTCCCTCCGCGTTGGCGACGACGGTCGGCTCGCCGCCTTCGAGAACCGCCACCACCGAGTTCGTCGTGCCGAGATCGATCCCGACCGCACGTGCCATCGCTGTCCCCTTCCGCCAGGGATTCCACCCGGGTGTCTCACACTCCAGCACAAAACTTGAGTGCCTCCTTGTCAAGCCTTGGCAAGGACCAGCAAGGTACGAGTGCCCGGTCCGGGGTGAAACATGACAATGCCGTGACCCCTGGGACGGGACCACGGCATCGAAACCTCGCGGAGCGTTACGCCAGCTTCGCCGACAGGGTGATCGTCGTGCCGGTCAGGGCCTGGCTCACGGGGCAGTTCTTCTTGGCGTCCTCCGCGGCGGCGACGAACGCCTCCTCGTCGATGCCCGGGACGGTGCCCTCCACGGTGAGGTGGATGCCGGTGATGCCCTCACCCGGCTGGAACGACACGTCGGCGGAGGTGACGAGCTTGGTGGGCGGGGTGCCGGCCCCGGCGAGAGCGTGCGAGAACGCCATGGAGAAGCAGCTGGAGTGGGCTGCGGCGATCAGCTCCTCGGGACTCGTCTTACCGTTCGCGTCCTGGGCGCGCGACGCCCAGGTCACGGGCTGCTGCTCGATGCTGCCGGAGGAGTCGAAGGTGACGACGCCACTGCCGTCGAGCAGGTTGCCTTCCCAGACGGTGTGTGCGGAGCGCGTGGTGGCCACGGTTCTTCCTTTCGCGTGGGGTCCCGTCGGACGGGATTGTGTGTCCCCCATCCGATCACACTCGGGATCATCGCACGCGAAGGGCCGGTCCACGGGCGGTGAACGGCAGGCGAGCACCCTGGGGAATCAGATACCCGTGCTCGCGCCGCACCGGCAGCACATCGCAGTAGCCGTGGTGATGACCAAGTGACGGCTGCCGCAAAGCGGAGGCTCCTGGAGAGTGTTCGAGTGAGGCGCGCAGGTGCGTCGTGTGCGATACGAACAGTGCGGGCGGTTCGTCCACTGCGGCGCAGCCGAATTTCGGGGTGACCCGCGCCCCACGTACCACCTTCAGCCGCCGGCGCCTCAGAGACCGGTGGGGCGTGGGATATGCCCGCGGCGCAGTCGCTATGGCCGAAACGCGCGCTGGGCAAACCCGTCCGGCGGTGACAGTTTGGGCCTCTCGGGGTGCCGGCGCGGGCCAGGGCGATCCGTGCCGGGCCCCGTCCCAAGTCCCCTGGGTGGTTAGGGGAGATGACCCTTCCAGTGGGTGTGAGGGTCAGGCGGCCCGCTGGTCGTCCCGGCGGGCCGTCAGGGGTACTTGGGGACCGTTCGACTCGCGCAGCCAGCGGCGCAGTACGCGGTGCACATGCTCGGCGCCGGCCAGCTCGCCGTCGTCGTCGACCGGCTCGGACAGTGTCGTGGGCGAGAGCAGGAACGCTCGGCCCTGGCAGCCGCCGAGCCCTCCGTGGGAGCCGATCTGCTCCTCGAAGGCGAGGACTTCGCCCTCGGCCGGGTCGTACCAGGAGTTGACCATGATGTCGGCGACGTGCGGGAAGGAGTGCGTGCGCCGTACGGCGTCGGCGGCACCCGGTCCGAAATCGGCCAGCGGGCCCGGGTGTTCGTCGCTCAGCTCGTCCACCGGGATCTGAGCGCCGTGCGCGCCGAGCACGACACCGCCGTACTCCTGGCTGCGTACGAGCACGAAGCCGATGCCGGGGTGGTTGGCGAGCGTGGACAGCAGGGCCGGGTGGCGGGTGTCGATCTCCTCCTTGGTCATCCGGTGGGGCACGTCGGGGAAGGAGACGAGGCCGAGGTTGCCGGAGGCGAGGACGATGGGCTCGGAGCGGCGGGACGGGCGGTGCTGCTCACCGCCCTCCTCGACCGGGATGCGCAGCGCGGCCCGCACGGCCGCCCGGGCCTCGGCGCCGCTGTGGGTACGCTGCGCCCTGCGCGGTACGGGCAGTCCGCAGCCGGCGCGGACCAGGTTGCCGAGGGTGAGGCCGTAGCGGGCGAGGAAGGTCTCGCCGGGGCTCTGACCGTGGTCGGACAGGACGACGATCCGGTACGCGCGCGGAGCGTGCTCGGCGACCTGGGCGATCAGTGCGAGGGAGCGGTCGAGGCGCTGCAGGACCTGCTCGGCGTCCCGGCTGTGCGGGCCGGAGTGGTGCGCGACCTCGTCGTACGCCACCAGGTCCGCGTAGATCGCGGCGCGCCCGGCCAGCATGTCGCCGATCACCGCGGCCACGACGACGTCCCTTTCGACGACGGTCGCGAAGGCCCGGATGAAGGGGTAGAGGCCGCCGCGCTTGACCCGGGGCCGCCGCCGCTTCACGCGCGCGTGGGTGGACTGGCCGATCTCCCTGAACGCATCGGCGACGAAGGACATGGCGGTGCGGACGGCGTTGGCAGGATCGCTGAAGTAGGCGAAGTACCCGGCGCGGGAGCGGTTCTCCTTGCCGCGCCGGGCCGCGACGGAGAGGACGAGGGCGAGTTGGCCGGCGCCGCCACTGAAGAGATTGCCGCGGCTGGCGCCGTCGAGCGCGAGGAGGCCGCCGTCACCGGTGCGTTCGACGGCCCGGCGCTGGAGTTCGGCGGCGCTGGAGGGGCGGTTGCAGACCATGACCTCCCGGCTCTCCTTCTCGTACCACCTGAACGCCGGGATGTCGTGGTTGGTGCCGTGCAGGATGCCGAGCTGGCTGGCGCCGGTCTGGCTGGACCAGTCGGTGCGCCAGGGGGTGAGGCGGTGGGTGGCCCGTCCGGCGGAGTCCTTGCCGAGCCAGGCAGCCACGGTGGGCATCAGGCCCTTGGCGACGGCTGCCTCCAGGACGTCGTGGCCGACGCCGTCGAACTGGAGGAAGACCGTGCCCGGGCCGGTCGGTCCCCGGTGGGCGTCGAGGTAGCGGCGGCGCCGGTCGGCGAGCCGGTACAGCCGCCGCCGGTACGCGTCGTCGTCCCGTACCGCGAGGGCACCGCCGGTGGCGGAGGCGACGGCGGACATCACGGCGGCCACGACGACGGCGGTCTCCGGTGCGGCCGCGCTCTCCCCGGAGGGGTTGACCCGGAGGGCGACGAGCAGCAGCGAGCCATTGAGGAAGAAGACCAACAGGGCCAGGACCAGGGCGGGTACGAGGAGCAGCAGCCGGACCAGCAACGGCCACACCAGGGACGACAGCAGACCGAAGACCCCGGCGCCGACGCCCGCGGTCACGGCGATCCGCGTGGCGCTGTCGCCGTCCGCCGACTGCAACCTGAAGTCGGGAAGCGCCCCCGCGAGCACGAGCATGGTCACCGTGGACACGGCCCATACGGCGATACTCCGCCACACTCCGCTCAGGACACTCCGCCAACGACCACCACCCACGCCCAGCCACCTCACCTCCCGGCCCGCCCCGGACGCGAGCCACGCTCCAGCCTGTCACAACGGGCGGGGGCGTTCGGAGGCCATCGGGGTTGCGCGGGGCGATGATCGGGGCGCGCGGGGACTTCTGGCGTTCGGTGACATGGGTCGACGAACCGCAGCAGCGTCGCCGGCTCAGGCGGGGACTTCTGGCGTTCGGGCACATGGGGCTTCTGGCGTTCGGGCGCACGGGGCCTCTGGCGTTCGGGGGCACGGGGCTTCCGGCGTTCGAGCGCACGGGGCCTCTGGCGTTCGGGGGCACGGGGCTTCCGGCGTTCGAGCGCACGGGGCTTCCGGCGTTCGAGCGCACGGGCCCGTTCAGGCGCACGGGCCTTGAGGTGTCCGGCCTCAGCGGCCGTCGTACCCCGCGGTCGGCATCGACAGGCGGCGGTGCACCCGGGCCTTCATCTGGGCGTCGTACGAGGGCTCCGCGTGGCCGACCGTCTCGACGCGTACCCCGCGGCGGGCGCACTCGGCGGTGAACTCGTCGACGGAGGCCAGCGCGCGTTCCAGGACCCGGCGGCTGGGGGCGACGAAGAGGTCGAGGCCCGGTTCGACGCCGTCCCACAGGGCGCAGTGGTCGGGGCGCAGGCCGCGGACGAGGAGCTCCCGAGTGACGACGTAGCCGCGCTCGGCGGCCCAGTGGGCACACATCGCGTGCTGGCTGCGGGAGTCGACGAGGAAGGGGTCCGCCTCCAGCTCCTCCAAGGGCGTGAGGCTGGCGATGGCCGTGACCCGCACCAAGGGGGCTCCTGCCGGTCCGAACGGGGCCCTGAGCCCGCCGCAGGGCATGCCGGAGGCCGTGCGTGCCTCTCCCATGGAGTCCCCCTCACCTCCGGGTTTCGCCGCTGACCCTACTCCTGCCCGTAGGCTCAGGGGGAGTCGCGCGAAGGAGGCAAAGGAAGTGCCGGTGGAGATCACCTGGTGGGGTCATGCCACCTGCACCCTGGAGGATTCGGGTACGCGGGTGCTCACCGATCCCCTGTTCGCGCGCCGGCTCGCGCATCTGCGCAGACGCCGGGGGGCGCCGCCCCCGCCCGAGGCGGCCGTGGCGGACGTGGCGCTGGTCTCGCATCTGCACGCCGACCACCTCCATGTGCCCTCGCTGGCACGGCTCGCGCCGGGCACGCGCGTGCTGGTGCCGAGGAGTGCGCTGCGCCAGGTGCCGGGGGTGCGGCGGCTCGCGCATCTGCGGCTCACCGAGGTCGCGCCCGGCGACGAGACCCGGGTCGGTGACCTGGTCGTACGGGCCGTTCCGGCGCGGCACGACGGGCGGCGGCTGCCGGTCGGGCCGCACCGCTCGCCGGCCCTCGGGTACGTGGTCGAGGGCGAGGCGCGGACCTACTTCGCCGGCGACACCGGGCTGTTCGAGTCGATGGCCAAGGAGGTGGGCCCGGTCGACGTGGCGCTGCTGCCGGTCGGCGGCTGGGGGCCCTACCTCGGCGAGGGCCACCTGGACGCGGGGCGCGCGGCCCAGGCGCTCGCGCGGCTCGACCCGCGCGCGGCCGTGCCGGTGCACTACGGCACGTTCTGGCCGATAGGCATGGACACCGTGCGCCCCCACGAATTCCACGCCCCGGGCGAGGAGTTCGTCCGCCTGGCCGCCGAGCGCGCGCCGGGGGTCATGGTGCACCGGCTGGGGCACGGGGAGAGCGTACGGCCGAAGGTCGCCCGGTGATGTTCCTGGCCGCCGCGGGCACCACCGTGCCCCCCGAGACGACGCAGCAGGCGATCGGTTATCCGTCGCTGTTCCTGCTGGTGCTGATCGGGGCACTGGTGCCGGTGGTGCCGACGGGGGCGCTGGTCAGTTCGGCGGCGGTGGTGGCGTTCCACCAGACGGCGCCGTTCGCGCTGCTGCTGGTGTTCGTGGTGGCGGCGCTCGCCGCGTTCCTCGGGGACATCGCGCTGTACTGGCTGGGCAAGCGCGGGATGAGGTCGAGGAACGGCTCGCGCTGGCTGGAGGTGCTCCGGCGGCGCGCACCCGAGGACCGGCTCACGCGGGCCCAGGTGAAACTCGACGACCACGGGGTGACCGTACTGGTCCTGTCCCGGCTCCTTCCGGCGGGCCGTATCCCCGTGATGCTCGCCTGCCTGATGGCCAGGATGCCGCTGCGCCGCTTCGCCCGCGGCGACGTCCCGGCCTGCCTGGCCTGGGCCGTCACGTACCAGTTGATCGGCATCCTCGGCGGCTCCCTGTTCAAGGAGCCCTGGGAGGGTGTGGTCGCGGCGGTCGCGCTGGCGCTGCTGATCAGCGTGGTGCCGAGTGTGTGGCGGAGGGTGCGCAGACCTGCGGCCCAGTGACGAGGCCCAGTGACCGCTCTCAGCCCAGCACGCGGGCTCCCCCGACCGGCAGGTCCCACAGGTCCTGACGGGCCAGACCCGCCTTCTCCCAGGCCGCCCGCACCCGGTGAAGCGGTTCGAGGACCGGTTCGGCGGAGAGCACGAACGTGCCCCAGTGCATCGGGGCCATGCGGCGGGCGCCGAGGTCCTGGAAGGCGCGGACGGCCTCCTCGGGGTCGCAGTGGACGTCGCTGAGCCACCAGCGGGGGTCGTACGCGCCGATCGGCAGCAGCGCGAGGTCGATGCCCGGGTGGCGCCGGCCGATACGGGAGAACCAGTGGCCGTAGCCCGTGTCGCCCGCGAAGTACACCCGGCGGCCGTCGGGCGCGGTGATCAACCAACCGCCCCACAGCGAGCGGCAGGTGTCGGTCGGGCTGCGCTTGGACCAGTGGTGGGCCGGGACGAAGTCGAAACGGACGCCCGCCCGTCGCCCGCCACCACCCTCAACCGAGGCGCCTGCGGCGCCGCCCCTCGGATCGAGTTGGGCCGCCTCCCACCAGTCCAGCTCAGTGACGCTTCTGAACCGGCGGCGCCGGAACCAGCGTCCGAGCCCGGCCGGTACGAACACCGGTGTGCCGCGCGGGAGTCGGCGCAGGGTGGGCGCGTCCAGGTGGTCGTAGTGATTGTGGCTGATGACGACCGCGTCGATGCGCGGCAGGGTGCTCCAGGGCACCCCGACGGGCGTGATCCGGGCGGGGGTTCCGAGGATGCGGCGGGACCAGACCGGGTCGGTGAGCACGGTGAGCCCGCCGATCCGGATCACCCAACTGGCGTGCCCCGCCCAGGAGACGGCGACGGTGCGGGTGTCCACCCGGGGCACCGGCTGCGGCTCGTACGGCAGGTGCGGTACGTCGGCGAGGCCCTCGCGTCCGGGCCGTACCGAGCCCTCACGGGCGAACCTGGCGAAGGCCTTGAGGCCCGGCAGTGGGGCGGTGAGCCGGTCCGTGAAGGACCGCGGCCAGATCCGTCGCTCGCCCAGCGGGCGGGGTTCGGCGAGCGGAGCGAGCGGCTCGGAGGCGGGGTCGAGGGAAGCGGGGTCGAGAAGTGACAGGGACGCCGGATCGTCGGCGTCCTCCTGCGCGGTCGTGCTCGTGCTCGTCCTCGTGCTCGTGCTCGTGCTCGTGCTCGTGGTCGACTCGGACTGCTGCGTCATCGAGGAGGCTCCCATCGCTGAGCGTCGTCACGGAGATCGTCGAAAGCCGATCCGAACAAGGTCAACGCGCGTTCCACATGCGGCAATTCCAGGGGCGCGGGTGAGGTGAGCGACCGCGCGCGCTCCTCGGCGGTGGCACCGAGGAGCGGGCTGGTCGACAGCCGGACGCGCAGCGCGCCGAGGTCGTCGCCGAACCGGTGGCCGCCGGGTGCGGGCATGCCGAGCCGGGTGGTGAGGAAGTCCTCCAGTTCCTGTGCGTCGCCGACCCCGTGCGCGGTGAGCGCGGAGCGCAGCGGGCCGAGGTCCGCGTACAGGTGGCGTCCGGCCTGCGGGGGCCGCGCGAGCCCTCCGGCGGCGACCACGGCGTGGTGCGCCGCGGCGGCCACGCGCGCGTGCAGGCGTACGGCGGTGGTGAGGCGCTCGGTGACCTCGGCGGGCTCGTCGAGCGCGTACGCGGCGACCGCGGCGATCGGGGTGGCGACCCGGGCGCCGAGTGCGGTGAGGACGTCGAGGACGCGGGCGCGCAGCCCGGCGCCAGGGTCGCCCGCCGGGAAGCGGGCGACGGCGGCGGGCCAGCCGGGCGGCAGGAAGGGGCCGGCCAGGTCGGTAACGACGGTGACCCGGTCGGGCAGCATCTCGGCGGGGCTGAGCAGCACCGTGTCGTGCGGCTCGTGCACGGTGTCGCGCCAGGTCTCGTCGCTGACCAGGTGCAACCCCGCGCCCACGGCGGCCTCGACGGTCTCGTGCACCAGTTCGGGCGGTGCCACGGTGGCGGTCGGGTCGTCGGCGACGCACAGCACGAGCAGGCGCGGATCGCCGCCTTCGGCGCGGATTCTCCCTACGGTCTCCAGCAGCGCGGACGAGTCGGGGACGCCGCCGCACTCGGCGGGCGTCGGCACGTGGAAGGCGGACCTTCCCAACGCCCGCACCTGGGGGTCCCACCAGGCCGCGCACGGCCGCGGGAGCAGGACGTCGCCGCCGATCGCCGCGGTCAGCGCGAGGAGCAGCGCGGGGGCTCCGGGGGCCGCGGCCACCTGGTTCCGCTCGGCCGGCAGGCCGCGCCGGTCCCAGTAGCCGCAGGCGGCGTCGAGGAGTGCGGGACCGCCGCCGGAGGGTTCGGCGTCGGGGCGGCCGGCGGCGGCGCAGAGCCGGGCCACGAGTCCGGGCAGAACAGGCAGCCCCTGGTCGGGGAGGGGCGGGCCGTAGCGGACGGGACCGTGCCCCTCCGGATCCGTCCGCCGCATGTGTGCCTCCGCGCAGGTCCTGGTGCGTGGTGCGTATCGCCTGGTGCGTACTGCTGGGTGCGTGTCGCGTGGTGCGTGTGCCGTGCCCGTACGGTGCCGGCGGCCCGTGCGGTGGCGCACGTTTCCCTCGGCCTGTCAGTACCCAGGGTCCCGCGCCGCCATGAGTGTCCGCCCGGGTTGCACCGGTCACAACGTCACCTGCTCGGGATGCCGCACCGCCGTCGACACCCGCCCGGGGCGCGCCGGTCGCCACGTCAACCCCGCACACCGCTGCCCTTCCGGCGCAGCCGGTACACGGCGCCGCCGAGCGCGCCCGCGATGAGGAGGCCGCCGGTGACCAGGGCGGGGACGGAGTCGGTGAAGACACCGCCCTCGCCGGCGTGTACGCCGTGCTGGACGGGGGCGGGGGTGTGCGCGGGCCGATCGGTGTGCGCGGGCCGGTCCGTGTGAGCGGGCCGATCCGTGTGAGCGGGCCGATCCGTGTGAGCGGGCCGATCCGTGTGAGCGGGCCGATCCGTGTGAGCGGGCCGATCCGTGTGAGCGGGCCGGTCGGTGTGCGCGGCGCCGCCGAGGGACACGGTGAACGTCGCGCTCCACCGTTTGCCCTGGGGGCAGGTGCCGTCGACCTCCGACTCGGAGTCGCCGCCCACCGCGTCGGGGCCGGTCTCGAATGTGTGGGCGGGCGCGACGCGGGCGGTGCCGCTGTAGGCGGGGCCCGCCGTGTGGTCGTCGTTGCCGGGCACCTTGCGCAGGTCGACGGTGCCCTCCTCCAGGGCCCGCGAGCTCGCCTGGATGGTCTCGGGCGCCTTGCCGCCTGCCGGGTCACAGGTGACGGAGATGGTGATGGTGCCGCCGGGGGCGACGGTGCGCGGGCTGACTTCGGCGGCCGGTTCCGCGAGCGCGTCCGGTTCCGCGAGTGCGGCTGGGGCGGCGAGCACGGCCGGGGCGGCGGCGCCCAGGACGGCACCGGCCAGGACGGTGACGGAGAGGACTCTGGCTAGGGCTGGGGCTGGGGCTCTGCGGCGCATGGGCGGGACTCCTTCGGCCGGCTCCGGCGGGCTGCGGGCGGCGGGGCACGACCGCCGTGGCCCCGCCGTCCCATCAGAGCCCTCCTGCCGCCTGCCCGCGCGCGGCCGGGCACCATTCGCGGGACGCGGGGCGGCCGAGCGGGTGACGGGGTACCCGAGTCCACCCACGGGCCGGCCTCAGAGCCTGTGTCATGTCCCCGGCCGGGGACATGACACAGGCTCTGAGTTCGACAGCGAGACCAGCTCGCGCTCCAGCCCGCGCCCCCGCTTCTCGACGACGGCCGAGGCCACGTCGGACAGTTTGCGGTTGGTGCCCTGCGAGATACGGCGGAGAACGCCGAACGCGGCGTCCGCGTCGCAGCCCAGCACGTGCATGACGATGCCGCACGCCTGGTCGACGACGGGCCGGGAGCGCAGTGCGGCGCCCATCTGGTCGAGTTCGGTGAGCGCGGCGCGGTAGGAGCGGTCGCGGACCAGGCAGGTCGCGGCGAAGTCACCGAGCGCGCGGGCGGGTCCGTGCGGGGCGTCCTCCAGGGCACCGGGCCGGAAGCTGTAGAGGCTGAGGGCCACCGTGAGTCCGGAGCGCCTGAAGGGCATCGTGAGGCTGGACCGTACGCCCGAGTCGAGGGCGACCGCGCGGTACTCCGGCCAGCGCTCGTCGCTCAGCAGATCCGCCGAGTCGACGGGCTCGCCGTGCTCCAGGGCGGCGGGGATCGGTCCGTCGCCGGAGCGGAACTGGACCGAGACCAGCCCCGCGAGGTCGGGGTGGGTCACCGCTGCGGGCTGTTCCGCACCGCCGTCGGACACCATGGTGCTCGCGCCGCAGCAGTCACTGGTGCAGCGGGCGGCCTGTTCGGCCAGCGTCGACAACCGCCTGCCCGGAAGGGCGGATTCAGCCGAATCCGTTCCCAAGTGGCCGAGGTGTTCGGTTTCCGGCATGCGTAACGCCTCCTCTCCTGCTCGCGTTCCCGCTCACCTGCGGGAAAAACGGATCGCACGAGTCCGGTCGGCTCCCCTCCGGAACAGGCTCGCACGGGTTACGTTCGTCGCATGGCACAGACGGACGAATTCGGTGAAGAACTCGCGGACTTCGTACGCCGTGTGGCCGAGCTCAAGGCGGCACGCTCGGTGCCGAGCGGGGACCTGCCGACCGTGCTCGACGCGGCGATCTTCGAACTCGACCATGTGGCCGAACAGTTGTGGCCGTGGTACGAGCGCATCTCCACCTCCGGTCCGGCCGGCGGTGCCTCCACGGACCGCCGGGAGCACCAGTTGCTGAAGGCCGCCTTCCAGTCGCTGCCGATGCCGGTCGCGCTGGTGGACCGCGAGACGGTCGTGCGCAGACTGAACCTGGCGGCGGCCTCGTTCGCGGGTGTGCGCACGGGCTATGCGACGGGACGGCCGCTGACCGGGTTCCTCGCGCAGGCCGACCGGGTCGCGTTCCGTACACAGGCCGCGGCGGTGGCGCGCGGCGACGGCGACCGCAGCCTCACCGTCCACCTCCAGCAGCGCCCCTCGGTGCCGGTGTACGCGACGCTCACCGCACTGCGGCCGGCCCATGAGCCGCACAACACCGTTCTCGTCGTGCTCCAGCCCACGGGGAGCCGACGGCTGCCCGCGGTGGAGCGCCGTGCGAAGCCGCTCCCGGACCTCGCCGAGACGACCCGGCACACGGCGCTGATGGATCTGCTGGACGTGATGACCACGGCCTTGCTGAGCGGCCCCGCCGACCGGGCCCTGGAACGGGCGGCCCGGGTGCTGCACGGCCGTTTCGCGGACTGGGTGGTCGCCGACACCATGGGCCCCGGCCCCGGCCTCGACCGTACGACGGTGCTGGGCCCCACGGAGAAGGAGGCGGCGGCTCTGGCGGCACAGGACCCCGCCACGTGTCCCCTCGTCGTCGAGGCCGCCCGCGGCGGGGCTCCCGTGCTCCAGGTGCGCCCCGAGGACCCGGACGCCTTCGGCCACGACGCCTCCGGCGCCCCCGTCCTCGTACGGGCCGACGTCACGTCGCTGCTGTGCGTCGCGCTGGCCGACGGCGACGGGCGGGTACGGGGTGTGCTCACCCTCTTCCGGTGCGCGGCGCGGCTGGCGTTCTCGATGGCCGAGGCCCAGGCGATGGACATGATGTCCCGTCATATCGCACTGGCCCTCGGCCGGTTGGACACGTCGGGCTGAGCCGACGGGCCGAGCGGGGTGCCGTTTATGCCGCGTCGCGCATGACCTGGTCGCGCAGCCTGTTGCAGCACCGGCTGATCAGCCGGGACACATGCATCTGGGAGATGCCGAGCTGCTCGGCGATACGACTCTGGGTCATGTCCCCGAAGAACCGCATGTAGAGAATGGCGCGCTCCCTCTCGGGCAGCGCCTGCAGCCGGAGCTTGACGGCCTCGCGGTCGACGACAATGTCGAGGGCCGGGTCGGACGAGCCGAGGGCGTCGCTGAGCGAGTACCCGTCCTCGCTGCCGGGCAGCTCCGCGTCGAGGGAGAGCGCGGTGAAGCTCTCCAGTGCCTCCAGGCCGACCCGGACGTCCTCCTCGCTCATGTTGGCGTGCTCGGCGATCTCGGCGACGGTGGGCCTGCGGCCCGAGATGGTCTGCGACAGGTCCTGGCCGGCGAACCGTACCCGGTTGCGCAGGTCCTGGACCCGGCGCGGCACATGCAGGGTCCACATGTGGTCGCGGAAGTGCCGCTTGATCTCTCCGGTGACGGTGGGCACGGCATAGCTCTCGAAGGCGTTGCCGCGCTCGGGGTCGTAGCGGTCGACGGCCTTCACCAGCCCGAGGGCCGCGACCTGGCGCAGGTCCTCGAAGCTCTCGCCGCGGCTGCGGAACCGTCCCGCGAGCCGTTCGGCCATGGGCAGCCAGGCCTCGACGACCTCCTCGCGGAGGGTGTCGCGCTGCTGGCCCGGAGGGAGCGTGGCGAGTTTACGGAACGCCTCCGCGGTGTCCGGAGCGTCGTCGTGCGGGTGGTGCTTCGCGCTCGCTCGAGTTCGCATGGTGCGTCGCAACTCCCTTGGTGGTGCTCTGGGGCGGACGGTCACCGTGGGAGCGCACCCGTGCTCGATCGGGCACACCCGTGGCGACGGTTCGCCGCTCCCACGGACGTGCCTCCTTGTCCGAAGCACTGTGATGCGCCTGCCCCGTGCCCCGCACGGCAAACACCGCCCATGTTTTCCGCGGGACGGCCTGGTGACTCGGTGAGTGCCCTTGTGGCATCCCGTCTCGTCCCCCTTCCTCCCGGAGGTCCCGCCATGAGCACCAAGGTCGCCGACCATGTCCTGCAGCGGCTGCGCGAGTGGGGTGTGGAGCATGTCTTCGGCTATCCGGGCGACGGCATCAACGGCCTGCTCGCCGCGTGGGGCCGGGCCGAGAACCAGCCCCGGTTCGTCCAGTCCCGGCACGAGGAGATGTCCGCGTTCCAGGCGGTCGGCTACGCCAAGTTCAGCGGCCGTCTCGGGGTGTGCGCGGCCACGTCCGGGCCCGGCGCGATCCACCTCCTCAACGGCCTGTACGACGCCAAGCTCGACCATGTGCCGGTGCTGGCGATCGTCGGCCAGACGGACCGCACCGCGATGGGCGGCTCATACCAGCAGGAGGTGGACCTGCACACCCTGTTCAAGGACGTCGCCTCGGACTTCGTGGAGACCGTAACGGTGCCCGAGCAGCTGCCGAACGTCCTGGACCGGGCGATCCGCACCGCGTACGCCCGCCGCTCCCCCACCGCGGTCATCATCCCCGGCGACGTGCAGGAGCTCGACTACTCCGCTCCCACCCACGAGTTCAAGATGGTCCCCTCCAGCCTGGACCGCAGCGCGTGGACCGCGATCCCCTCCCAGGAGTCCCTGGAGCGGGCGGCCGAGATCCTCAACTCCGGTGACAAGGTGGCCATCCTGGCCGGCCAGGGCGCGGCCGGTGCGCGCGCCGAGGTCGAGCGGATCGCCGAGCTGCTCGGCGCGGGCGTCGCCAAGGCGCTGCTCGGCAAGGACGTGCTCAGCGACGAACTCCCGTACGTCACCGGCGCGATCGGCCTGCTCGGCACCCGCCCCTCGTACGAGCTGATGCGGGACTGCGACACGCTGCTGACGATCGGGTCGTCCTTCCCGTACACGCAGTTCATGCCGGAGTTCGGCAAGGCGCGCGCCGTCCAGATCGACATCGACCCGCACATGGTGGGGATGCGCTACCCGTACGAGGTGAATCTCGTCGGCGACGCGAAGGCCGCGCTGGAGCGGCTGATCCCGATGATCGACGCGGACCGGGGCCGCGAGTGGTACGACACGGTGTGCGCGAACGTCGCCCGCTGGCGCGACGTGATGGAACGCCGTGCCGAATTGTCCGCCGACCCGATCAACCCGGAGTACGTGGCCCGCGTCCTCGACCCGCTGCTCCCCGGCAACGCCATCGTGTCGTCCGACTCGGGTTCGGCGGCCAACTGGTACGCACGGCACGTGACCATGCGCGAGGGGATGCGGGCGTCCCTGTCCGGCACCCTGGCGACGATGGGCTGCGGGGTGCCGTACGCGATCGGCGCGAAGTTCGCCCACCCGGACCGGCCCGCGATCGCGCTGGTCGGCGACGGGGCCATGCAGATGAACGGCCTCGCCGAGCTGATCACGGCGGCGAAGTACCGCGACCAGTGGGAGGACCCGCGGCTGGTCGTCGGCATCTGGAACAACCATGACCTCAACCAGGTGACCTGGGAGATGCGCGCGATGGAGGGCGCCCCGTCCTTCCTGCCCTCGCAGTCGATCCCGGACGTGCAGTACGCCGCCTTCGCCCGCTCCCTGGGCCTGACCGGCGTGCGCGTGGAGAAGCCCGAGGACGTCGAGGCCGGCTGGCGCGCGGGCCTGGAGGCCGACGGCCCGGCCGTCATCGAGTTCCTCACCGACCCGGCCGTCCCGCCGATCCCGCCCCACGCCACCTGGCAGCAGATGGAGGCCACGGCCGCGTCGATCCTGAAGGGCGACGCGGACCGGGGATCGATGGTGAAGCAGGGGTTCAAGGCGAAGGTGCAGGAGTTCCTGCCGGGGCGGGAGAAGAAGTAGCCGCCGGAACGAGGCAGGTGACGAGCCCCGGGGAAGCGTTTCTCCGGGGTCGTTGTCCGCCGGCCGCCGGTCTGCTCAGGCGCCGGTCCGCTCAGGGTTTTGTACGACGGCCCGTACCGCCTCCTCAGCGGCCCAGCACGGCCTCGTCGGACCGGTCGGTGGCCTGAGCGGGCGGTAGGAGCCGTTCCTCGTAGCGGCCCAGTGCCAGGAGTACGCCGATCATCAGGACCGGGATGATCACAGCGAGCACCGCCATGGCCTGTCCTTCCCCAGGGGTGTGCGCGGGGGGGCGTGATCCGGGTCTCCCGGCGTGAGCGGGACAATCCCGGTGAAGCCCGTGTCGGTTTCGTGTGTCCGGGTACGCGGTCGCCACCCCCGAAGACCTGGAGGGAGACATGCAACGAGGCAGCGACCGGCTGAGTGTTCACCGGGACGACGAGATGAAGCATGAACTGCAGGGGCTGCTGCGGTCCGGGCACCCCACTCGTACCGAGGAGTGGCACGACCCGGAGCCGACGGCCGAGGACGACCCGGAGGTCGCGGCCGGCCCGGTGACGCCGAGCCGTTCCCCCGCCAGGGTCGAGACGGTACGCCTGGAGCTGGCCCGGATCCTGGGCCGTACGGCCTTCCCCGCGGGCCCCGTGGAGCTGATGAGCGCCCTGCGCCGCAGCCACGCCCCCGACCGCCTCGTCACGCCCCTGGGGCGGCTGCCGAGGAAGGCGCGCTACGACTCGGTGCACCAGCTCGCCGAGGCGGTCGTACGCGGTGAGGAGCGGTGAGGAAGCGCCAGAACGCATAGGGCCACGGCTGGGGGGTACTGCGGGCGTGGTCACGCTGACGTACCCGCACCCCTTGGCCGGGGGAACGCAGGAAGGACCAGAGCCATGGCTGATTTCGTCAGGGAGGTCATGACGCCCGGCGTCGTCGCGGTCCGCCCCGATGCCTCGCTCGTCGAAGCTGCGCAGCTGATGCGGGCGCAGGACATCGGCGACGTGCTGGTGGCGACCGACAGGCAGGTCATCGGGGTCCTGACCGACCGCGACATCACCTTGCGCGCCGTCGCGGACGGCGCCGATCCGCTCACGGTCAGCGCCCAGGCTGTGTGTACGCCCGATCCGGTGGTGATCGGCCCGGACGACGCGGTGTCGGCCGCGGTCGAGCTGATGCGCGACCACGCGGCACGGCGGCTGCCGGTCGTCGAGGACGGGCACCCGGTCGGCATGGTGAGCCTCGGGGACCTCGCGGTGTCGCAGGACCCGGGTTCCGCACTGGCCGACATCAGCCGCGCCGAACCGGACAGCTGGCCGGGCACGGCTCCCGCGTGAGCGGAGGCGGCTCCATGACCGGGACCCACCAGGCTCCGGACCACGGCCGCGCCCCCCGTCCTGGAGGCCGACCACCGCCGCTTCGTCGCCCAACTCACCCGCGCCGACACCGAGGAGACCTGCGTGGGACGCCTTCTTCGGGCCGGTGGACACGGTTCCCGTCGAGGAGGCGGTGGGCCGGATCGCGGACACCGCGGACCGTTGCTGCGCACGCTGCGGGTGGTCGCCGTATGAGCCGCGACCTGGCCGCCGAGGTCCACGCGCCGAACCCGACCGTCGACGTCGGCGAGGTGACGACCCGCTGCCTCCTGTACGGCCTGCTGCCGTTCTGGTTCGTGCCGGGGCTCGCCGACTGGGTGACGCACCGGCGTACCCGCACCGAGGAGAACGCGGGAACGAAGGAGTCGCTCACCCTCCCCCAGCTCCCGCTGGGAGGTGCCCCCACCCTGATGATGACCGAGGTCGGCGTCCCCATCGCGCTGACCCTGCGCTACGAGATCAACCCCATGGTGCTGACGGTGCAGTTGGCCGGAGCGGCCGGGCACGAGGCGACCGCGCTGTGGGACGTACGGACCGCGGTGCACAGCGACCGCGAGGTCAAGCCGATCGAGCGGCACATCCACAGTTTCCTGGAGTCGCTGCCCTTCGCGGCGCTCGCCTCGCTGATGTGTCTGCACGCCGACCAGTTCAAGTCGCTGCTGAGCGGCGGGCGTTCGGCCCCGGACGCGTGGCGGTTCGTCCCGCGTCGGCGGCCGCCGTCCCGCGGCTGTCTCGCGGGCGTGGCCGCCGCGTTCGGCACCTGTGTCCTGCTGCCGTACGGCGAGGAGCTGCTGCGCTGCCGCCGTACGGCCAGGGCGGCGAAGACGCGCGCCAAAGCCACGTCGGCGAGTGACGAGGCCCGTTGGCGCGCCGGAACAGAACAGTGAGAGATCCATGCGTATCGCGTTTCTGACCGCACCCAAGGGCGTCGAGCAGATCGAGCTCACCGATCCCTGGCAGGCGGTGACCGACGCGGGCCACGAGCCCGTTCTGGTCGACCCGGCCGGGGCAGGTCCAGGCGTTCAACCACCTCGACAAGGGCGACACGTTCCCCGTGGAGGAGGTGGTCGGCGAGGTGCCGGCCGAGTCCTTCGACGGTCTCGTCCTGCCCGGCGGGGCGGCCAATCCGGACTTCCTTCGGATGGACGGGCGGGCCGTCGCCTTCGTACGGGACTTCTTCGACGAGGGCCGCCCGGTCGCCGCGATCTGCCACGCCCCGTGGACGCTCGTCGAGGCGGACGTCGTCCGCGGCCGGGTGCTCACCTCGTGGCCGAGTCTGCGCACCGACATCCGCAACGCGGGCGGCATGGGGGCGCCTCCCACGCCGTTAAGGCAGTGGGGGAGGGTCGACGAGCAGGTACGGGTCTGCGACCGCGGGCCCAACACCCTGATCACCAGCCGCAGGCCGGACGACCTGAAGGCGTTCTGCGAGGCGTTGCTGACCGAGTTCTCCAAGGGAGCCACCTGATGACGTTCGACAAGAGCAGGGAGAGGGAGCGGACCCGGGAGCAGGCGACGCCGGCCCCGGCGGACCGCAAGCAGCAGCAGCGCGAGACGTTCCACGCCGACGATCCGGCTTCCGGTGCGCTCACCACCGACCAGGGCGTGGAGATCGACCACACCGACGACTCGCTCACCGTGGGCGAGCGCGGACCCACCCTGATGGAGGACTTCCACTTCCGCGAGAAGCTCACCCACTTCGACCACGAGCGGATTCCCGAGCGGGTGGTGCACGCGCGGGGCGCGGGTGCGTACGGGTACTTCGAACCGTACGAGTCCTGCGCGGAGTTCACGCGCGCGGCCTTCCTCCAGGACCCGTCGGTGCGGACCCCGGTCTTCGTGCGCTTCTCCACGGTGCAGGGGCCGCGCGGCTCGGCGGACACGGTGCGGGACGTGCGGGGCTTCGCGACCAAGTTCTACACGTCTGAGGGGAACTACGACCTCGTCGGCAACAACATGCCCGTCTTCTTCATCCAGGACGGCATCAAGTTCCCCGACTTCGTACACGCGTTGAAGCCCGAGCCGCACAACGAGATTCCGACCGGCGCGTCCGCGCACGACACCCTGTGGGACTTCGTGTCGCTGCAGCCCGAGACGATGCACATGATGATGTGGCTGATGTCGGACCGGGCGATCCCGCGCAGCTTCCGCATGATGCAGGGCTTCGGCGTGCACACCTTCCGGTTCGTGAACGCCGAGGGGCGCGGCACGTTCGTGAAGTTCCACTGGAAGCCGAAGCTGGGCGCGCACTCGCTGGTGTGGGACGAGGCCCAGGAGTGCCAGGGCCGTGACCCCGACTTCAACCGGCGGGACCTGTGGGACGCGATCGAGGCGGGCGAGTACCCGGAGTACGAGCTCGGCGTCCAACTCGTGCCGGAGGAGGACGAGTTCGCGTTCGACTTCGACCTGCTGGACGCGACGAAGATCATCCCGGAGGAGCAGGTGCCGGTGCGCCCGATCGGCCGCATGGTCCTCGACCGCAACCCGGAGAACTTCTTCGCGGAGACGGAGCAGGTGGCCTTCCATACGGCGAACGTCGTGCCGGGGATCGACTTCACCAACGACCCGCTGCTCCAGGCCCGCAACTTCTCCTACCTGGACACGCAACTGATCCGGCTCGGCGGCCCCAACTTCTCCCAGCTGCCGGTGAACCGCCCGGTCGCGCCGGTACGCACCAACCAACGCGACGGATACCACCAGAGCGCGATCCACTCCGGCACGAACTACTTCCCGAACTCCCTCGGCGGCGGCTGCCCGGCGCACGCGGGTGTCGACGGGCACGCGTTCACGCACTACGCCGAGCGGGTCGACGGCGCCAAGATCCGGCGGCGCAGCGCCAGTTTCCAGGATCACTACAGCCAGGCCGCGATGTTCTGGAACAGCATGGCGCCCTGGGAGAGGCAGCACATCGTGGAGGCCTTCCGGTTCGAGCTGGGCAAGGTCGGCGCGCTGTCGGTGCGGTCCCGTACGGTCGAGCAACTCTCCAAGGTGAACCCGGAGTTGGCGGCATCGGTGGCGGCGGGCATCGGGGTGCCGGAGCCGACGGACGCTGAGGCCGGGGCGTACAAGCTGTCCTCGCCCGCGCTGAGCCTGGAGTCCCTGCCGGGGGACGGCTCGATCCGTACCCGGCGGATCGCGGTCCTGGTCGCCGACGGGGTGGACGCCGAGCAGGTCACCTCCGCGCGTGAGGCGCTGGCGGCGGAGGGTGCCGTCGTGGAGGCTCTCGCGGCGCGGGACGGGACGGTGCGGGGCTCCGACGGCGAGCGGCACGCCGTGGACCGGGCGCTGCCGACGGTGGCCTCCGTCCTGTACGACGCGGTGCTTCTGCCCGGCGGGCCCACCGGCACTCCGTCGCCGGTGGGGGATCCGGATGCGGTGCGTTTCGTCCGTGACGCCTACCGGCACGGGAAGCCGGTGGGGGCGCTGGGCTCGGGCGTGGGCATCCTGTCGGCGCTGTCGGCCGACGGGTTGCGGTTGTCGTCCGAGTTCCATCGCGTCGTGGCCGACCAGGGCGTCGTGACCGATACGGCGCCGGGGGTGGCCGGCGACGAGTTCCTCCGCGCCTTCGTCGACGCCCTCGCATCCCACCGCCACTGGAACCGGCCCCCGGCCCACGGCTGACGGGCCGCTCCTCAACGCGAGGACAGGTGGAGCCGGACGGGACGGCTACGGTCGTCGGCCCAGTAGGCACAGGAGCTTGGTCTGTACGTCCGCGCCGGGCGGCGGCTCCACCGGTGCCGCGAACAACCCGCTCTTCTCCAGATCAGCGGCGTAGGGAGTGACCTCGCGGACGGCGAACTTGACCAGGTCGTCCGGAAGCCGCTCGGGCGCGCCGATCGCGCGGGACAGATCCCAGGTGTGGACGACGAGGTCGGCGATCATCTGCGCGCAGTAGGCGACTGCCGGGGCGTCGCCGTACGACAGGTGAACCGTACGATCGAGCGCCCCCGGCGCGGCGAACGCGGCGCGGGAGCACCGCGCCGCCGTGTCCCACGAGGCCGCCGGGTCGGGCCCGAGCAGATCACCGTCGAACGCCTCACCGACCTCCTCGATCATGGCGCCGTCCCGGACCAGCGGGGGCACCCACAGCTGCTCGGAGACGAGGTGGTTCACCAGGTCACGCACCGTCCATTCGGCACAGGGCGTACCCACCTCCCACTGGTCGTCGCCGACCGCGTGCACACGTTCACCGAACAGATCGAGGGCCTCGCCGTGCCGGATGAGCAGCGGGTTCGTATCGACCCCAGGGCGCGTAGAGCGCGTAGAACGAGTCATGGCGCCGCCGACCCCCGCTCCCGTGCCCCCTCACGCGTACGCCCCGCGGCGATCGGTCGGCGGGGATTACGGCGCAGATACTCGCCCTCCAGAGCCGCCATGCGTTCGTTGTGGGTGCGCAGCGCGTCGTTCGAACCATGGAGCAGCGTGTCGTGACGCGTGCGGTGGATCGTCTCCAGCTCTTTCATGAGCTGCTGGTCGTCCAGCTGGGCCGGGTCGACTCCGGTCATGGTGGTACCCCGCTCGTCGTGTTCCTCCATGAGGTCCGGGTACCCGCCCGTCAAGCGTTACCCCGAGCGGCATCCGGGAGGGAGCCATGGATCTCGCATTCCTCCATCCACTGTACGAACATCCGGGTCCATGGGCCTCCGTGTACGTCGACACTTCCTCGCACACGGAGTCCACACCCCATAAGCGCTCCCTGGTGGCCACGGCCGTCACCCGCGAGCTCCACACACAGGGAGCCGACGAACCGACGTGCCGGGCCGTGCACCGGGCCGTGGACGACCTGCGCCACTCCCCCGAGCCGAACGGCCGGGCCCTGTTCGCGCGGGACGGACGGGTGGTCCTGGACCCGCCGCTCACCTCTCCGCCCCCGGCGACGGCCGCCCACTGGGCACCCCTGCCCCGTACGACCCCGCTGCTGGAGCTGGCCGGGGAGGACCCGGTGTGCGTGGTGGCGTACGTCGACCGGCGCGGCGCGGCCTTCGAGCTGCGCGGGGCCCTGGGCACCGAGGACGCCGGGGCGGTGGCCGGGCGGCAGTGGCCCGTGCACCGGACGAGCAGCGTCGACTGGTCGGAGCGGCACTTCCAGCTCCGGGTGGAGAACACCTGGGAGCACAACGCCGCGGAGATCGCGGACGCGCTCGCCGTCTGTCAGGAGGAGACTCGCGCCGACCTGCTGATTCTCGTCGGCGACGACCGTGAGCGGCACGCGGTGCGGGAGCGGTTGCCGCAGCGGCTGCACGACCGCGTGGTCGAGGCCCCGCACGGTGCGGGCAGCCGGCTGCTGGACGAGGACGTGGAGCGCGCCCGCGCCGAGCACGTACGCCGGAGGGCCGAGGAGGAACTGAAGCGGTTCCTGGCCGCGCGGGCTCCGGACGCCGAGGGGCGCCCGGGTGCGGTGGAGGACGTGGCCGCGCTGGTGGAGGCGGCGCGGGAGCACCGCATCGACGAGCTCCTCGTCCGCCCGGCCGGGCCCGACGCCCATCGCGCGGTCTGGATCGGCGAGGAGCCCGACCAGCTCGCCCTACGCCGTACGGAGCTGAAGACGCTGGGTGAGCAGCACTCGTGGGCCGCTCGTGCCGACGACGCTCTGCTGCGGTCCGCGGTGGCCACCGGTGCCCCCGCGATCTCGGTGACCGTGGCGACACCGGAGGTGCCGGTGGGAGGCCTGGGCGCTCTCCTCCGCTGGAAATGAGCCCGGGGGCCAGGAGCCGCCGGACTGTTACCTGGCCCGTTCCACCCGCCGCTCGTCCCACACCGGCTCCGCCGTCTCCCGCACGCGGCCGTCGGAGCCGAAGACGAGGTACCGGTCGAAGGAGCGGGCGAACCAGCGGTCGTGGGTGACCGCGAGGACCGTGCCCTCGAAGGCCTCCAGCCCCTCCTGGAGGGCTTCCGCGGACTCCAGGTCGAGGTTGTCCGTCGGCTCGTCGAGGAGCAGCGCGGTGACCCCCTCCAGCTCCAGGAGGAGGATCTGGAAGCGGGCCTGCTGTCCGCCGGAGAGCCGTTCGAAGCACTGCTCGGCCTGGTGCGTCAGCTCGTAGCGGCGCAGCCGGGACATGGCGGCGCCCCGGTCCTGGGCGTGCTCCTTCCACAGGATGTCGAGCAGCGTGCGCCCCTCCAGTTCGGGGTGGGCGTGCGTCTGCGCGAAGTGACCCGGCACGACCCGGGCGCCGAGCTTCCACTCCCCCGTGTGCGCCACCTCGTCCCCGGCGAGCAGGCGCAGGAAGTGTGACTTGCCGGAGCCGTTGGAGCCGAGGACCGCGACGCGTTCGCCGTAGAAGACCTCCAGGTCGAAGGGTTTCATCAGGCCGGTGAGTTCAAGTCCCTTGCAGGTGACGGCTCTTACGCCCGTACGACCGCCCTTCAACCGCATGGTGATGTCCTGCTCCCGCGGCGGCTCCGGCGGCGGCCCGACCTCCTCGAACTTGCGCAGCCGGGTCTGGGCGGCACGGTAGCGGGAGGCCATGTCGGGGCTGTTCTCCGCCGCTTGACGGAGCGTCAGCACGAGCTTCTTCAGCTGGGCGTGCTTCTCGTCCCAGCGGCGCCGCAGTTCCTCGAAGCGGGCGAACCGCTGTTGCCGGGCCTCGTGGAACGTCGCGAACCCACCACCGTGCACCCACGCGTCCGCGCCCGCCGGACCGGGCTCCACACTCACGATCTTCTCGGCGGTACGGGCCAGCAGCTCCCGGTCGTGCGAGACGAACAGGACCGTCTTGCGGGTCTCCTTGAGCCGCTCCTCCAGCCACCGCTTGCCAGGCACGTCGAGGTAGTTGTCGGGCTCGTCGAGCAGCAGCACCTGGTCGGTGCCCCGCAGCAGGGCCTCCAGCACAAGCCGCTTCTGCTCACCACCGGACAGCGTCCGCACCTGCCGCCACTGCGCCTTCTCGTACGGCACCCCGAGCGCGGCCGTGGTGCAGATGTCCCACAGCGTCTCGGCCTCGTACCCGCGGGCCTCGGCCCAGTCGGCGAGGGCCTGGGCGTACTGGAGCTGGGCGGCCTCGTCGTCCACGGTCATGATCGCGTGCTCGGCGGTGTCGACGGCCCGGGCCGCCTCGCGGATCCGCGGCGGCGCCACGGACACGAGCAGCTCCCGTACGGTCGTCTCGTCGCGCACGGACCCCACGAACTGCCGCATCACGCCGAGCCCGCCGCCGACGGTGACGGAGCCCCCGTGCGGCTTCAGCTCCCCGGAGATCAGCCGCAGCAGGGTTGTCTTCCCGGCGCCGTTGGGGCCCACGAGGGCCACCACGGCCCCTTCCCCCACCCGGAAGGAGACGTCGCCGAGGAGCGTCCTCCCGTCGGGGAGGCAGTACTCCAGGTGCGCGGCTTCGAGGTGTCCCATGCGGCGCATTGTCCGGGCGGGCGGGACGGGCGGGCAAACCGATTTCCGCCGCCGGTCCTCCACGGGGCGACTTGACACGGAACAGTCACCTCGGGGTACCCGTTGCCTCATGATCCCAGATGTCGACCTCACCGTCCGCCCTCCGGGCCACCACGTCCTCCGGGACCGTTTCCTCGCCTCCGACTTCAGTCTGTTCGAGGCGGTGGCGGCGCGGCACTGGCCGGGCGGCGACGCCGTGCTGCCCCGGCTGAGCCGTGCCGCGAACCACGGTGTGCTGTGGTTCGCCACGGCGGCGGCGATCGCGGCGACGAGGAGCCCCAGGGCGCGGCGGGCCGCCGCCCGGGGCGTCGCCTCGCTGGCTCTCGCCTCGGCCACCATCAACACGCTCGGCAAGCGCTCCGTACGCCGCCCCCGCCCGGTCCTCGACAACGTCCCGGTGATGCGCCGGCTGAAGCGGCAGCCGATCACCACGTCGTTCCCGTCGGGCCACTCCGCCTCGGCCGCCGCCTTCGCGACGGGCGTCGCCCTGGAGTCCCGCGGCTGGGGCGCGGCGGTCGCGCCGGTGGCCGCCGCGGTGGCCCTGTCCCGCGTGTACACGGGCGTCCACTTCCCGAGCGACGTCCTGGTCGGCGCGGCCCTGGGCGCGGGCGCCGCCTACGCCGTACACGGCCTCGTCCCCACCCGCGACCAGCTGCCGCCGCCGAGGCGCCCCCGTGCCGACGCGCCCGCGCTGCCGGACGGCGAGGGCCTGGTCGTCGTGGCCGACACGGCCTCCGGCGCCGCCGACCGCGTACGCGCCCTCCAGGAGTCCCTCCCCCGCGCCGAGACCGTGGAGTGCGCGCCGGGCGACGTCAGAGCCGAGCTGGAGAAGGCGGCCACGTACGCCCGTGTCCTCGGCGTGTGCGGCGGCGACGGCACGGTGAACGCGGCGGCCGAGGCCGCCCTGCGCCACGGCCTGCCGCTCGCCGTCCTGCCCGGGGGCACGATGAACCACTTCGCGTACGACCTGGGCGTGGAGGACGTGCACGGCCTCTGCCGCGCGCTGAGCCGCGGCGATGCCGTCCGGGTGGATGTGGGGCACTTCGCGTCGGGCGACCTGGAGGGCTATTTCCTCAACACGTGCAGCCTGGGCGTCTATCCGGAGCTGGTGCGCGAACGCGAGCGCTGGTCGCGGCTGATCGGTGTCTGGCCGGCCGGTGTGCTGGGCGCGCTGCGGGTTCTGCGTTCGGAACATCACCCGCTTCAGGCCCGCTTCCAGGACCGTTCCCGCCCGCTGTGGCTGCTGTTCGCCGGCAACGGCACGTACCACCGCTACGGTCTCGCCCCGGGCCGCCGTTTCGACCTCGCGGACGGGCTCCTCGACGTCCGTGTGGTGCACGGAGGCCGCCGCCCCGGCGTCCGCCTGCTGGCCGCGGCCCTCGCCGGCCCACTGACCCGCTCCCCCGCGCACGCGGCGGTCCGGGTACGGCAGCTCCGCGTGGAGGGCGTCGCGCCGGGGACGCTCCTCGCGTACGACGGTGAAGTCACCCAGGCGGAAGGCGAACTGACGCTCCGCAAGCTCCCCGAGGTGCTGACCGTCTACCGGCCGCGCTGACCACATATTGATACCAGGGTCTCAATATCCGACATGAGCGCGTACGGTTCCGAGCGCCGACCCGCACAGCGGAAGGGGAACAGTCATGTCGGAGACCCGGGACACCGCCGTCTACACGCACGGGCACCACGAGTCCGTACTGCGCTCGCACACCTGGCGGACGGCCGCCAACTCGGCGGCCTACCTCCTCGGTTCGCTCGAACCTCACATGAGGATCCTGGACATCGGCTGCGGTCCCGGCACCATCACCGCGGACCTGGCCGAGCTGGTCCCGGACGGTCGGGTCACCGGCGTGGACAGCGCACCGGGCGTCCTGGAGCAGGCACGGGCCACGGCCGCCGGGCGGGGCCTGAAGAACGTCGAGTTCGCGGTCGCGGACGTGCACACGCTGGACTACCCGGACGACACCTTCTGCGTGGTCCACGCCCACCAGGTGCTCCAGCACGTGAGCGATCCGGTACGGGCGCTGCGCGAGATGCGCCGGGTGACCAGGCCGGGCGGCTTCGTCGCCGTGCGCGACGCCGACTACGCGGCGATGACGTGGTTCCCGCTGTCGCCGGGCCTGGACGCGTGGCTCGACCTGTACCGGCGGGTGGCCCGTGCCAACGGGGGCGAGCCGGACGCGGGGCGGCGGCTGCGGTCCTGGGCACTGCGGGCCGGGCTCACGGACATCACGGCCACATCGGCCACCTGGACCTTCGCCACGGCCGAGGAGCGGGCGTGGTGGAGCGGGCTGTGGGCGGACCGCACCCTCGCCTCCGCGTACGCCGAGCGGGCCACGGAGGGCGGTCACGCGAGCGCCCGGGAGCTGCGGGCCGCCTCCGAGGCGTGGCGGGAGTGGGGAGAGCGGGAGGACGGATGGTTCTCCGTACTGCACGGCGAAATTCTCTGCCGTAAGACCGTCTGATCCGCCGCAATCGGGAAACTCGCCAGGCAGGAGGTTCGTTGTCATGGTTCCCATCCTGCTGGTACTGCTTCTGGTGCTGATCCTTTTCGGTCTCGGCTTCGCCGCGGAAGCGCTGTGGTGGATCGCAGTGGCCGTGCTTGTGGTGTGGCTGCTGGGATTCCTGATGCGCGGGACGACCGCCGCCGGAACCAGGGGACGCTGGTACCGCTGGTAGTCGGCGGTACCGCTGGCAGCCGGCCGATTTCCGGAAGGGCCGATTTCCAGAACGGTGGAATCAATCCCTGGGAAGCAGTGGTCCGAGCGGCCCGAGGTCCAGATTCAGGTCCTCGGGCCGCAGGCCGTAGCGTTCGCGCAGTTCTGTCATGCGGTCGTCGAGCAGCATGAGCGTGAGCCCGATGCGCTCCTCCTGTTCCTCCGTCAGCTCGCCCGTGTCGAAGCGGCGCACTGCCTGGCGTTCCATGAGCTGGCGGAGCAGCTCGACGACGGTCAGGACGAGTTTCACAAGATCGCGCTCTACGGTGTCGGGCTCCAGATCGAGCCGGTTCCGGCCGGTCACCGTACCAACTCCTCCCAGGGTGAGGGGACTTGTGCGTTCACCGAGCTGATGAGCGCGTTCAGGTCGATGCGGACGAGGTCGACGTCCGCGATGCGCAGGGTGAGGTCGCCGGTGATGACGACCCCGCCGGCGAGCAGCCGGTCGAGCAGGTCGACGAGGGCGACCTCTCGGCGTTCGACGACGGTCACGAGGCCTCCCCGCCGAAATCGTCCGCGCCGGCGTCGGTGCCGGACGCGTCACTGAAGGAGTAGGCCGCCCACGGCCCGGTGAGCTCCACGCGCAACCCCGGTTCGTCGTTCTTCGTCCGGTCCACGAGTTCCACGAATTCCTCGGAATCCGCGCGCGGCACCAAATAGGCCGCGTTGAGTACATTGCGCCCCGAGGCGCCGGAGAGCGCGGAATTCTGGGGCGCGTGCAAACGGGCGTCCTCCGCGCATTCGGAGAGCTTTCCGTGCAAGCGGCGCGCGAACTTCTCGGCGCTCTCCCACAATTCCGCATGCGCCCGCTGCAGCATGCGCCGCTGCCGCAGATAGTCCCGCCCGGACGCCGCTCTTCCCGGTGGCCGGGAGGCCTCTGAATTATCCGCGCTCCCGGAGTCCTCCGTTTCCGCATACACCTTGACGCCCCATTCCACCCGGCCCTCCAGCCGGTCGAGCGTGCGCCGGAAGCTCTCCTCGCGGGCCTCCATCATGGTGCGTACGCCGCTGTCGTCCCGGAAGACGGTGGCGAGCCGCAGCGGCAGCGGGGTCGTGACGGTGGTGAGCGCGTCGATCACGCCCTGATGGGCGCGGGCGGTGGCGGTGAGCCAGGCCAGGTCCTCCAGATGCTCCCGCAGCGGCTCCTCGGCGAAGTCGGCCTCCGGGACCGTGCTGACGACCGCGACCAGGCCGTGGTGGGTCAGTTGCTTCGGCGGCACTCCCGCGACCCCGGTCAGCTCGGCCTGGAGGGCCGCGCCGAAGGGGCGGCAGACGGCGTACACGTACCGCAGTCCGGTCATGACGGCTCCTCCCGGGGGCGGCCGCGCTCCAGTTCGGACAACTCGGCGACCTGGGCGCGGAGTTCCGCGTTCTCACGGGCGAGTTCGTCGCGGCGGGCGCGGGAGGAGAGGGCCGGGTCGGTCTCCCACCAGTCGATGCCCATCTCCTTCGCCCGCTCCACCGAGGCGACGACGAGGCGCAGTTTGACGGTGAGCAGTTCGATGTCGAGCAGGTTGATGCGGATGTCGCCCGCGATCACGATGCCCTTGTCGAGGACGCGTTCGAGGATGTCGGCGAGGTTGGCGCTGCCGTTCTGGCCGTACGGGTCGGGGAGGCGGCTGGACGTCGTCATGGCGTGCTCCTGATCTCGACACGGCGGGCGTCGCCGGGTCCGCCGTGGAGAGTGACGGACCGGACGAAGTCCGCCGGCTCCCGGCGGCGGCCCCTGCGGCGCGGGGCGCCCCGGAGGGCGGACGCCCGCGGCTCTTTGTGGCGGGCAGTCCATTGGCCGTACGCGGTCCGCGGCGACACCCCGACGTCGGCGTACTCGATGACGGTGAGGGGCCGGCCGGGGCCGTCGGCGGGGTGTTCCCGCGCCCGCGCGGCCGAGATCTCGACGCCGGCCCGCACGGGGGACCGGCCCGCGACGAGCTTGCGTCCGGTGTCCAGCGCGAGCTGCGCGAGGCCGAGGGCCGCGGCCCTCGGCCTCCAGGCGGACGGTGGCCTCGCCCAGCCCGCGCGGCCCGACCGCGATCAGCAGCCGCTGAGCCCGCACCTCCGGATACGCGCGGAACTCGACCCGCGGCCGCTCCGACGCGGGCCGCAGGACGTGACTCGTCATCACGACCGCCGCCTCCCTCCGCGCCCTCGGCCTCCCCGATGCCCCGGGCTTCCCAGGCATCCCCGGCTTCCCCGAACTCGTCGCCCTCCTCCGGCAGTTCGCCCTCGATCACAGGCGAGACCCAGTCGCGTACGGCTGTTCAAGGCGATGTCCCCGGCCCCGCGCTCCTCCCGAAGGCGATCTCCAGGCGGTCCAGGAGCGCGTCCTCCAGGCGATCGAACTCCTCCTCATCGATCTCGCCCGCTTCGAGCCGCTGTTCGAGAAGGGCGAGTTCGGCCCGGACGGCCGCCGGGTCGTAGTACTGGCGCTCGGCCTCGGCGAGCACCTGTCTCACCGCCCACAGGCTGCCGCGCACCGGAGCGAACGGCAGTAGCAGCACCTCGCCGATGAGTCCCATACGGTCTCCTCAGTGGCCTCGGATCAGCGCCCGGTCTCCCCGGTGCGCGATGTCTCCGCGGGCTCGGACGGTCCGGGCTCCACGAAGCTGTACGGCGGCAGCGGCCCGTTGACGCGCACTTCGAGGTGCGGATGGCCGGTGCGGACCTCCTGGACGGCGGCGAGGAAGGCCTCGGCCGACGTGCGGGCCACGAGGAACGAGACGTTGGCGAGCCAGCCGGTGGACTCGGGGCCCACACTGACCGCCTCCGCGACGGGCTCCAGCGTGTGCTGCAACTCGACCGCGTCCGCGGCCTCCTGGTTCTGCAGCGCGGCCACGACCATCTCACCGAGGCGCAACCGCTGCTCGTAACTGCCGCCGCCCTCCTGCCGGTTGGCCTCGGTGACGGCGCGGATCTCGGGGTTCTCGGCCATCACGTGGTGCAGTACGGCCTCTTCGTTGTGGCTGGCCTTGATGTTGTACTCGACCTTGCCCTCCAGTGCCTTCAGGCGCTCCCTGTAGTGCTCGGCGCGCTCGGCGAGCACCGAGGTGACGGCCTTGTCGTCGGCGGCGAGGCTGCCGAACCGCATGGGCAGCACGGCGCCTCCCGCGCCCGCCTCGGCGAGCACGTTCTGGTGGGCGAGCAGGTGGTTGCGCTTGGGCCGCAGCCCTTCCGGGGCGTCGCTGACGATCGCCGCCAGGTCACCCTCTTCGAGCACGCGCACGGGACGCGCCGGGTCGCCGACGCCGCCCATGCCCTCGGGCAGCGGCGGGTGTGAGGCCGCGACGACGCCGTAGACGTACGTGGTCATTCCCGCTCCTCCTTCCTGCGTGCGGCCGTGGACGCGCGTGCGCCGGACCGGGGCTCTGCCCGGCCCTCCTCACGGGCCTGCTCCAAGGCGCCGGCGACGGTCCTGACGGCCTCGGTCACCGCGCCGTCGGACCGGTCGCGCCCATCGGGTCCGGTGATCTCTCCGGCGAAGTCGGCGAGTCCCACGGTCTGGCGCGGCCTGCCCTCCAGGTCGAGCCGGTTGCAGGCCTCGGCGAAGCGAAGGTATGTGTCGACGCTGGCGACAACGACTCTGATGTCGACCCGCAGAATCTCGATGCCGATGACGGAGACCCGCACGAACACGTCGATGACCAGGCCCCGGTCGAGGATGAGTTCCAGAATGTCGTACAGGCCGCTGCTGCCGCCGCTCTGCTGTGGGACAACGGTCATGTCGAACGAGCCTCCTGGCCTGCTGGTCGTATATGGGTCGGCGTGGAAAAGGGGTGTTCAGCGGCCTGTGGGTCTTGGGCCGTCGGTCCGCCCTCGTACGTAGCGGCGAACGCGGCGGTAGCCGGTGAGTTCGCCCCGTTGGTCGATGTGCACCTGGTAACCCGCGAGCAGGCTCATCGTGTCGGGGACCCGGGCGAGTTCCAGGACCTCGATCTCCAGCGTCCAGCCGTCCTCGGTGCGTTCGAAGGACGACACGGACTCGGCGTGCATGCCGGTGAGCTCCGAGAACTGGGCCCGTGCGTGACGCAGCGCGTCCGCCGGGCTCTGCGGCCCGTCCGCCGCGCCGGTGTGATCCTTCTTCGGTTCGCTCGTCATAACACCTCGAACTGCGGGTGACCGAACAGGAGTTGGCGAAACCTGCGGGGGTCGGTTCTCAGCCACGCAACGCGTCGAGCCGCCGCCGGGCCGGGCCGAGGGCGCGGCCCTTGCCCATGAGCCCCCACCAGGGTTTGGTGCGGGCCTGGTCGACGGCGTTGTCGATGTTCCAGCGGCGGGCGTCGAGGCCGGGTTCGTCGAGCTGGTTCCAGGAGATCGGAGTGGCGACGGGTGCGCCGGGTTTGGGACGGACGGTGAAGGGCACGACGGCGGTCTGGGCGTAGGCGTTGCGCTGCACGTCCAGGTAGAGCCGGTCGCCGCGGTCCTTCTTGCGGACGGCCGTGGTGAGGTGGCCGGGGTGCGATGCGGCGGTCAACTCGACGACGTTCTTGGCGAATTCACGGACCTCGTCGAAGTCGTGGTGCCCGCCCAGCGGCACCACGACATGCAGTCCGCGCGACCCTGTGGTCATCAGCGCGGACGGCAGCTCCACCGAGTCGAGGAGCTCCCCCAGCCACCGGGCGGCCTCCCGCACCTGCCCGAAGTCGTGGTCCGGCGGGTCGAGGTCGAACACCATCCGGTCGGGCCGGTCGATGCTGTCGGCCCGGGAGAGCCAGCGGTGCAGGGTGATGCAGGCCTGGTCGGCGAGGTAGACGAGGGTGGCGGCGTCGTCGCACACGGGGTGGAGGACCGTGCCGCCCTCCTTGGGCACCTCGACCCGTTCGATCCACTCCGGGTAGTGGTCGGGGGTGTTCTTCTGCATGAACCGCTCGCCGTCGATGCCGTCCGGGTGCCGTTCCAGCATCAGGGGGCGCCCGCGCAGGTGCGGCAGCATGAAGGCGGCGACGGCCCGGTAGTACGCGACGAGGTCGCCCTTGGTGTACTCCTTGCCGTCCTCGTCGCCCGGGAAGAGCACCTTGTCCTCCCGGTGGATCTCCACGGTGCGGCGGCCGACCCGCATCGTGCGCGCGCTGGCCATGTCTCAACTCCCTTGATAGCCGGGTGTGTTCAGCTCCCTTGATCGCTGGGCGCGTTCAGCGCACGACGGCATGTTCCACCAGCAGCCGGCCCGCCGCCGCGATCGACTCGGCGTCGATGCCCGCCGCGTGCAGTTGCTCGGCCGGGGAGGCCGAGCCCGGCATCGTACGGACGGCGAGGCGCACCAGGCGGGGCACGGGACGCCCGTCGAGGAAGGCGTCGAGGACCGCGTCGCCGAGGCCGCCCTCCTCGTGGTGGTCCTCGACGGTCAGCAGGCAGCCGGTGCGTTCGGCCGCCTCGCGCAGGGTGCGGCGGTCGACGGGCTTGACCGAGTACAGGTCGATCACCCGGACCCGGATGCCCTCGCGGTCGAGCGCGTCGGCCGCCGAGAGCGCCTCGTGGACGGTGACCCCGGCCGCGACGAGCGTGAGCCGGTCATGGTCCGAGGCCCGCAGCACCTTGCTGCCGCCGACCGGGAACTCCTCGGTCGGGCTGTAGATGACGGGCGTGCCGCCCCGGGACGTACGCAGATAGCGGATGCCCTCACAGCCCGCCATCGCGGCGACGAGCTTGGCCGTCTGGTTGGCGTCGCACGGGTACAGCACGGTCGAGCCGTACACCGCGCGCATCATCGCCAGGTCCTCCAGCCCCATCTGCGAGGGCCCGTCCTGCCCGATGGCGACGCCCGCGTGCGAGCCGACGAGGTTGATCCCGGCGCCGCTGACCGAGGCCATGCGTACGAAGTCGTGGGCGCGGGTGAGGAAGGCCGCGAACGTGGAGGCGTACGGCAGCCAGCCACGCGCCGCGAGTCCGATCGCGGCGGCGACCATCTGCTGTTCGGCGATGTAGCACTCGAAGTAGCGGTCGGGGTGTTCCTTGGCGAAGAACTCGGCGCGCGTGGAGTCGCTGACCTCGCCGTCGAGGGCGACGAGGTCACCGCGTCCGGTGCCGAGCGCGGCGAGCGCCTGGCCGTACGCGTCGCGGGTGGCGATCTTCTCGCCGTGCTCGTAGCGCGGGAGTTCGAGGTGCCCGGCCCGTACGGCGTGCAGCATCCGTGCCGCGGGCGGCGGCTGGACCTCCACCCGGGCGCCACGGTCGCCGCCGAGTTCCGCGATCGCCTCGTCGGCGTCCTTCAGCGGCTTGCCGTGCAGGCCCTCACGGTCCTGGGCGGCCTCGACGCCCCTTCCCTTGAAGGTGCGCGCGAGGACCGCGGTGGGCTGCCCGGCGGTGGACACGGCCTCGCCGTACGCCCGGTCGACGGCGTCCACGTCGTGGCCGTCGATCTGGACGGTGTGCCAGCCGAAGGCCTGGAACCGGCGGGCGTACGCGTCCAGGTCGTGCCCGTGCCGGGTGGGCCCGCGCTGGCCGAGCCGGTTGACGTCGACGATCGCGGTGAGGTTGTCGAGGTCCTCGTACGCGGCGTGCTCGGCCGCCTCCCACACGGAGCCCTCGGCCAGCTCGCTGTCGCCGCACAGCACCCACACCCGGTAGCCGGTCCGGTCGAGCCGCTTGCCGGCCAGCGCGATACCGACGCCGACGGGCAGCCCCTGGCCGAGCGAACCGGTGGCCGTCTCGACCCACGGCAGCCGCCGGGGCGTCGGGTGGCCTTCGAGGCGGCTGCCTGCCTTGCGGAAGGTCAGCAGCTCGGTGTCGTTGATCGCCCCGGCCGCCTTGTACGCGGCGTACAGCAGCGGTGAGGCATGGCCCTTGGAAAGGACGAAGCGGTCGTTGCCGGGGTGCTGGGGCCGGTCGAAGTCGTAGCGGAAGTGGCGGGCCAGCAGCACGGCCATCAGCTCGGCCGCCGACATGGACGAGGTGGGGTGGCCGGAGCCCGCGGCGGTGGCCGCGCGGACGCTGTCGACGCGCAACTGCTGGGCGAGTTCGGTGAGTTGACGCGTGTGCATCAGTCAGTCTCCTTCCGGGATCCGGCACTCCGACCGGGCGTCCGAGGAGCTCCGGGCACAGCCGCCGGTCCCGGCTTCAACGACTCCTCCTGCGGCCGCGCCGCCCCCTGCCGCTCCGGTCCGTCAGCCCGCCGCGGCTTCTCCCGCTCTCCGGGCACGGCCGCCGACCCCGCCTTCTCCGACGCCTCCTGCGGCCGCGGCACCTCGGGCCGCTCCGGCCGCGCCGGCCTCGCGGCGCGCTCCGTCCTGTCCTGCGCACCCGGCACCCGCGCCAGCTCCGGCGAGGCCGTGTCCAGCGGCACCGACCAGGACCGTACAAGGCCCAACTGGACGGCCTGGCGCGGCAGTACGGCGTCCAGCAGCCAGTCGGCGGCCACCCGGACGCGGTTGCCGGGCATCGCGGCGAGGTGGTAGCCGCGCGTGACCGCTCCCGCGATCGGCCCGGACAGCGATACGCCCATGGGGTTGGCCGCGGCCTTCACCCCACCGAGGTCGACGGCGAAGCCCCTGTCGCGGTGGCGGTAGGGGCGGGGCTCGCCGATACCGAGGGAGGCGGCGACGTTGTGCCCCGCGGTCTTGCCGTGCCGCCAGGCGTGCTGGGCGGTCATCGGCGTGTACTGCCCCGGCTTCTCCAGATCCGGTACGGCGGCCGCGTCGCCGCAGGCGAACACCTCGGGGCGGCCGGGCACTTGGAGCGTGGGCTCGACGAGCAGCCGGCCGAGTTCCATCGGCAGCCCGAGGGACTCGGCGAGCGGATCGGGCCGTACGCCCACGCACCACACCAGGGTGCGGGTCTCGACGAACTCGCCGTCGGTCAGCAGGACTCCGGTGGGCGTCGCCTCCTTCACGGAAGTCCCCATCCGCACGTCGACGCCCCGCCCCCGCAGCACACTGTCGGCCGTACGGGACAGCTTCTCGTCCAGCTCGGGCAGGACGCGCTCGGCGATGTCGAGTAGCAGCCAACGGGGCCGTATGCCCTCCCGCAGCGGGCGCTTGCGCACCTGTGCGTCGGTGAACAGCTGCCCGTGCGCGGCGACTTCGGTCCCGGTGTAGCCGGCGCCGACGACAACGAAGGTGCACCGTGCCGCGCAGCCCTTGGGGTCGTCCGCGGCCGCCGCCAGCTCCACCTGCCGGGTCACGTGGTCCCGCAGGTACAGCGCCTCCGGCAGCCCTCGGAAGCCGTGCGCGTGCTCGGCGACGCCGGGGATGGGCAGCAGCTTGTTGACGCTGCCGGCGGCCAGCACGAGCCGGTCGTAGCCGAGCGTGCCGCTGTCGCCCTCGGGGTCCGTGTAGTGGACGCCGCGCCCGTCCAGGTCGATGCCGTCGGCCTCGCCGAGCACGAGGCGTACGTGGGGCAGGGTGCCGGAGAGCGAGACGGTGACACGGCGTGGTTCCAGGATTCCGGCGGCGACCTGGGGCAGCAGGGGCAAATACAGGAAGTAGTCGGTCGGGTTGAGCAGGGTGATGTCGGCCTTGTTCCGGGTCAGCCGCGACAGGGTGCGGGCGGTCTGGTACCCGGCGAAGCCGGCACCGACGATCACGATGCGGGGTCGACTCACGGTTCGCCTCCGGCGGGGTCGCGTACGGAGTCTTTCGGTCCCGTGGCGGCGGCATCCGAAGGCCGCACGCCACGAACACACGGACCTTCCGCGTCCCCCTGGCCAAGGCCCCCAAACGTCCACGGTGTCCCGGGCGCCGCCTCGGTTCCCACCGGGCGTCCGACCGGCCGTGGCCTCGGCTCCCGCCCGACGTCCGACCCACCACAGCCTCGGCTCCCGCCCGACGTCCAGCCCACCACAGCCTCGGCTCCCGCCCGACGTCCAGCCCACCACAGCCTCGGCTCCCGCCCGACGTCCGACCCACCACAGCCTCGGCTCCCGCCCGACGTCCGACCCACCACAGCCTCGGCTCCCGCCCGACGTCCAGCCGACCGTGCCGTGGGCGTCCACCAGGCGTGCGGCCGTGCGCGTCCACGCGCCTTCGCCAGGCGTCGGCTGGGGCTCGCGTCCGCGCGTTTCCGCCAGGCATCGACCGGACGCGACACGTCCGTCCGGTTCAGCCGAACGCCCGACCGGACACGTATACACAGGTCCCCACGAAACGCCGACCGAACGCCTCCCCGCGCTTCCCCCAAGCATCCACCGGTCACGCCCGTCGTCCAATTCCCCCGAGCGCCCGACCGGGCGCACCCATGGGTTTCCGCCGAAGGCGCCGGGTACTCGGACGGCGACCCGACCCGACCCCGTCGCGGAGGTACTCCACATGCCCGAGTACGGCTGCTTCCTGTCGACCGAGGAGTTCCGTCCGGCGGAGCTGATCGAACAGGCGAGGATGGCTGAGCAGGCCGGATTCCAGTCCCTGTGGATCTCGGACCACTACCACCCGTGGAACGACGCGCAGGGCGAGAGCCCGTTCGTGTGGTCGGTGATCGGCGCGCTCTCCGAGGCGGTGTCGCTGCCGATCGAGACGGCGGTGACCTGTCCGACGGTGCGGATCCACCCGGCGGTGGTGGCGCAGGCCGCGGCGACCAGCGCGGTGATGACGGACGGCCGGTTCCGTCTCGGCGTCGGCTCGGGCGAGGCGCTCAACGAGCACGTCCTCGGCGACCGCTGGCCGCCCACGCACGTCCGCCTGGAGATGCTGGAGGAGGCCATCCAGGTGATGCGCAACCTCTTCACCGGCGACGAGGTCAACCACCACGGCACCCACTACACCGTCGAGAACGCCCGCCTCTACACGGTCCCCGACGAGCCCGTCCCCATCGACGTCTCCGGCTTCGGCCCCCAGGCCACCGCCCTCGCGGCCCGCGTCGGCGACGGCTACATCACGATGATGCCCGAGGAGCCGATGGTGGAGCAGTTCCGCAAGGGCGGCGGAGGCACCAAGCTGGTCTGCGGCGGGACCAAGGTGTGCTACGGCCCCGACCGCGACGAGGCCGTGCGCACGGTGCGCCGCCTGTGGTCGAACCAGCTCCTCCCCGGCGAGATGGGACAGGTCCTGCCCACGCCACGGCACTTCGAGCAGCTGGAGCCGCTGATCACCGAGAAGATGGTCGGCGAGAACTCGGTGTGCGGCGACGACGCCGACGAACACGTGGCCGCGCTCACCGCATTCGCCGAGGCGGGCTTCGACCGGGTGTACGTCAACCAGATCGGCCCCGAACAGCGCGGCTTCTTCGACTTCTACCGTACGAAGGTGCTGCCTCAGCTCCAGCAGCGGGCCGGCGTCTGATGGGTCTCCAAGTCCAGCAGCCGGTGGTGTCCGTGTACACGGTCCCGACCGACGCGCCCGAGGCGGACGGCACGCTGGCCTGGGACACCACGACCGTCGTCATCGCCGAGGTCATGGCGGGCGGCGTGACGGGCACGGGCTGGACGTACGGACCGGCGGCGGCCGGCGATCTCCTGGTCGAACACCTCGCCCCGGTCGTCACCGGCCTTGACGCCTTCGACATCCCCGCGGCGCACGACGCGATGTGCCGCGCGGTCCGCAACGCCGGCCGTCCCGGTATCGCCTCCTGCGCGGTCTCGGCGCTCGACACCGCCCTGTGGGACCTCAAGGCCCGCCTCCTCGAACTCCCCCTGGCCCGCCTGCTGGGCATGGCCCGCGACACGGTTCCCGTCTACGGCAGCGGCGGCTTCACCACGTACCACGACACTCATCTCGCCGCCCAGCTCAACGGCTGGGTGCACGGCCAGGACATCCCCGCGTCAAGATCAAGATCGGCGAGGGCTGGGGCCGGGCGGTGCCCCGCGATCTGTCCCGCGTCCGCTCCGCCCGCCAGGTCATCGGTCCGCAGGCCGAGTTGTACGTGGATGCCAACGGCGCGTACACCCGCAAGCAGGCGATCCGCGTCGCCCGGGCCCTGGCCGATCACGGGGTCGGCTGGTTCGAGGAACCGGTGTCCTCGGACGACCTGCGGGGCCTGCGCCTGATCCGGGACACCTCGGTCTGTGACATCGCGGCCGGCGAGTACGGCTACGACCTGCCCTACTTCGCCCGCATGATCGACGCCGGCGCCGTCGACTGCCTCCAGGTCGACGCCTCCCGCTGCGGCGGCCCCACCGAGTTCCTGCGCGCCGCCGCGCTCGCCCAGGCCCACGGCCTGGAGGTCTCGGCCCTCCCCCACTGCCTTAACGGCGTGGGGGTACCCCCAGCGCCCCGCACGTCCACGCCCCCGTGGCCGCCGCCGTCCCCAACCTCCGCCACATCGAGTGGTTCCACGACCACGTCCGCGTCGAGTCCCTCTTCTTCGACGGCGCCCTCGACCCGACAGGCGGTGTCGTACGGCCCGTCAACGGAGTCGGCCACGGGCTGACTCTCAGGGCGGAGGAGGTCGAGGAGTACCGAGTGGCCTGAGAACCTCAGGGCCTCAGCCTCAACTACACCTGCTCAACTGCACCTGTCAGCGTGTCAGCGTGTCAGCGTGTCAGCGTGTCAGCGTGTCAGCGTGTCAGCGGAACCAACCACGCCGACGCAACCCCCGCACCCCCGCGGCCAGCGCGACCCCCACCCCGCCGGCCACCAGCCCCACCCCCATACGCCCCCGATTCCGCGAGGCCCACTCCTGTGAACTCCCCGGCAGCGCCTCGGAGTCGAACCGTCCGTGAGCCCCGAAGTCACGCCCATGGGGCCCGTCGGCCGGACTCCACAGGTTCCCCTGGCCGTCCTGGTCCCCGTCGTCCCGCTGGGAGTCGTAGCCGGTCCGGGCGAGGTACCGGTCGAGCAGTCCGGGCGCGACGGCGTTCGCGAGCAGCGTGGCCGCCGTGGACCCGCCGACCCAGTACTCCCGCCGCCGCGCGTGTCCGGCCGCGTGCACGATGGCGCGTGCCGCCACCTCCGGCTGGTAGACGGGCGCGACGGGCCGTGCCCGTCCCGGCATACGGCTCAGCACCCAGTCGAACTGAGGGGTGTTGAGGGCGGGCAACTGCACCATGGTCGTACGGACCCGGGAGCCGTCGTGCAGCAGTTCGCAGCGCAGCGACTCGTTGAAGCCCTGGATCGCGTGCTTGGCCCCGCAGTACGCCGACTGGAGCGGAATCCCCCGGTACGCGAGGGCCGAGCCGACCTGCACGATCGTGCCGTGGTCGCGCGGCAGCATGTGCCGCAGTGCGGCCCGGGTGCCGAACACACAGCCCAGGTAGGTCACTTCGGTGACCCGGCGGAACTCGTCGGGGGTGATGTCGGCGAACGGCGCGTAGATTCCGGCGAAGGCGTTGTTGACCCAGACGTCGATGCGGCCGAACGCGTCGGCGACCTGCTGGGCGGCGTCCTCGACCCCCTTGGGGTCGGCCATGTCGACAGTGACGACGAGCGCCTCACCGCCGGCCTGCTGCACCTCGTCCGCAGCCGCGGCGAGGCCCTCGCGCCCCCGGGCCAGAAGGGCGACCCGGTCGCCACGGGCGGCGAAGGCCCGGGCCGTGGCCCGGCCCACGCCGCCGCTGGCCCCGGTGACCACGACGGCCCTGCGGCGGTGCGTTCCCAGGTGTGCTCCCAAGGGTCCGGTCATCGTCATCACGCCCGGTGGTGGGGTGCCTCGGGGTCGACCTCCTGCTGGGGCGGGCCGCCGCCGGGCGGCGTGGTCGGCATCGGCGGGTACGCCTGGCCGCGGTGTCCGCCCGGGGCCCCTGTGGGCGCGGTGCCGCCGACGACACGGTCATCGCCGCGGTCGCGGCCTTCGGCCGTCTCGGGCGCGATCTCGGCCTGACGCTCGGGCGTCGGCCGGGACGCGGACGGACGAGCCGCGCCGCGCAGGACGTACGCCGCCACGCCGAGTACCGCGGCGGTGATCAGCGCGGCGGCCCAGTCGGGCAGGCCCAGAGCGAGCGCCAGGCCGAAGGCGAGCGCCAGCGCGGCGCCCGCGTAGAGGGCGACGGCGCCGGACGCGGCGTACAGCGCGGCCGTGCGGCGCTGCCTGCGCGTCTGCTCGCGCAGTTCGTCGCGCACGGTCTCACGGGCCACCTGCGCCAGCTCGTCGACCAGGTGCGGGTCCAGATGTTCCAGGTGATCCAAGCGCTTCATGGCGGCCGGGTACCCCCGCCCCCGTGCCCGTAACGCATCGAAGGCGGTGACCAGGCCGTCGAGGACCGCATCGGGACCGCATCGAGGAGGGGCGGCCGGCGTACGGGATCCGTCCGAAACGATCTCTTTCCCGCCCGGCCCCAACTAGGCTCGTCCGCATGGAAATTCTGGGAGCCACGCTGCGCATCTGCGTCGACGACCTGGACAGGACGGTCCCCTTCTACGAACGGCTCGCGGGCGGCCCGGCGCTGCGCTTCGAGCGCGGCGGTGTCCAAGTGGCCGCCGTCGGCTGCTTTCTGCTGATGAGCGGCCCCGAGTCGGAGCTGGAGATCCTGCGCAAGGTTTCGGCCACCATCGCCGTCAAGGACGTCGTCGAGGCCCATAGGGTGCTCACCGACTCCGGTGCCCATGTCATCGCGGGCCCGGTCGAGACACCCGCGGGGCGCAACCTGATCGCGATGCACCCGGACGGCACGATCTACGAGTACGTGGACCGCGGCGCGGGCGAATAGCGGCGAGCGAGAGGGACGGACCCGGGGGCCGGCCGACGTCACGTCAACTGATCGTCCCCGAAGTCCTCTTCATCGCGTACACGTATCGCGTCCTCCTCCGCGGCCAGTCCGCTCGTCGCCCCCTCCTGGGAGTAGACATCCTGTTCGCGCGGCAGATCGGGATCGGGTTCGTCGTACAGCAGCCCGGCCGGCTCCTCGGGTGGGCCGGACCGGGCATCCGGGTCGGTCTCGGGCTCCTCGTCGGCCAGCCGCTCGTCCAGCGACTCGTGTTCGATCACCTCGTTCACGGTGGTGTCCCGCTCCTCGGCGATCGTCGGCTCGTCCCCGGCCACGGGCAGTTGCTGGGGGTCGCTCGACCGTTGCTGGCCGGGCGTCCCGTCCTGCAGGTCCGGCATGCCCTCGTCCTCGGGGTCGGCCCCGGGATCGTGCGGCCTGCTGCTGGTCACCGCGTCCACCTCCTTCCGTACGGACGGAGTGCTTGTCGTACGACGGAGTACTTCTGGTACGTCGGAGTACGTCCTGTGCGTACGCGGGAGACGAGTGCCCAGCGTGCGGCGGCTCAGTCGGCGACGGTCCCAGTGAACGCCGACACGATCACGTCCGTGAGCAGCGCCCCCGCCGTGCCGTCCGGGTCGAGGTCCGGGTCGTAGATGGTGACGTTGAGGCCCACGCAGTGCGGCGAGCGCACCAACGGGCCCAGCAACGCGGTCAGTTCGTCGGGCAGCAGCCCGTCGCGGTCGGGGCTGTCGACGGCGGGCATCACGGACGGGTCGAGCACATCGGCGTCGAGGTGCACCCAGAAGCCGGCCGGCGCCGGGATCTCCAGGCTCTGCACGGTGACGCGCGCGAGGTCGGCCGGCTGCCACTCGCGCAGCTCGCCGACGGTCACCACGGGGATCTTCAGGGCGGCGAGCTCGGCCCGGTCGGCCTCGTAGTGGTCCCGGATGCCGAAGAGCCGTACGTCCTCGTCGCGCAGATAGGGCCTCAGCCCCTCCAGGTTCGTCAGGTCCTCCTGCCCGCGCCCGGTGGCGAGGGCGAGTTCCTCCCCGCCGGCCGCCCCGATCCGGTCGGAGTTGCCCGGATGCCGGAAATCGGCGCTGGCGTCGATGGCGACCAGCCCGTACCGCCCCCTGCGCCGCAGCGCGAGCGAGGCGCCGAGCTGGATGGAGCAGTCCCCGCCGAGCACGACGGGCAGGTCACCGGCGCGGACGTGGTGCTCGATCCGGTCGGCGAGCCTGAGGGTGTACGAGGCGATCGCGGCCGCGTTGAAGACCCCGTCGCCCTCCTGCCAGTCCCCCCGGTCGTAGCGCGGCGGGACCACGACCCCGCCCTCCAGAGCGCCGAGCCGCCGCACGATCCGCTGCTCGCGCAAGGCTCCGGCCAGCTTGTAGCAGCCGGGCACGGTGCCGGGGGCGGGCGGGCGCAGGCCCAGGTTGGAGGGGGCGTCCACGACGACGACGTTCCGCATGGGGCTCATCCTCGTCCACCGGCAGACCGGTGGGAAGAACTCCTCGAACGGGCCGTCTCGCGGGCCATCTCCGCGGTGATCGCCCAGCGCTCATGGTCCCGCCACGCCCCGTCGATGAACAGGAAGTCCGGCGAGAACCCCTCCAGCCGGAACCCGCACCGCCGGGCCAGCGCGATGGACGCGGCGTTGCCCGGCTGCACATTGATCTCCAGCCGGTGCAGTCCCATCACCGTGAACGCGTACCGGACGACGAGCCCGAGCCCCTCACCCATCAACCCGCGCCCGGCGGCGTGCGCGAAGGCCCCGTACCCGAGGGCCCCGCACTGAAAGGCCCCCTTGACGATGTTGTTGATGTTGATGAACCCGGCGATGCTCCCTCCGTCCCCTTGAGAGCCCTTCCCACCGCCCTTCTCACAGACGAGAAACCCGGCCCTCGTCGGATCCTCGATGAGCCGCCCCGCGTACGCGGCGTACGTGTCGGCCCGGTCCGGCGGGTACAGCCACGGGTGGTGCAGGTCCTTGCTCTCCCGCACGCGTGCGATGAACTCGGCACCGTCGTCGTGGGTGAAGTGCCGTATACCCACACGGGGGCCTTCAACGAGGTGGCGAACGTTCTCAGGCATCCGCCCACGGTACGTCTGCGAAGGCGCCGCCCGCCGTCCGATGGGCACCCCGCCTCACCTCCGCCGCTTGGTGAAGTACGCCCCGCACACCGCCCCGATCACCCCCATGCCCAGCAGGGCCGGCCACAGCGGCATGATGACCTCGGGGATCAGCAGCCGGATCTTGGTGTGCCGCGTGTTCTCGAAGATGAACACCAGGGCCAGCACGACGATCACGGCCACGGCGATCCGGCCGGGCATCACCACGCCGCCCCGCCTGTTGCCCCCGCTCACCTCGGCGCTGTCCGCTTCCTTCGCGCTCATACGGTCAGGATCGGCCGAGGTGTGCGGGGAACGCACAGCGAGGGGTTCCTTCGGGTGACGGGCGGGCAGGGGGCGGGTAGAAGGCTCAGCCCACCGGACCCGCCGCCGTACCGGCCGGTGACTGTGGCTACACGAGTGCGGGCTCGTCCAGGGTCAGCGTGCCCGCCTCCGCGTCCAGTGCGGCCCCGACCCCGAACGGGATCGTCAGGGCGCCTTCCCCGTGCCCGAATCCCAGCTCCTCCACGATCGGCACCCCGAGCCCGCCGAACCGGTCGACGAGCATCGCGCGCACATGGTCGTAGGGGTCGCACTCGGCCCACGAGCCGAGGACGATCCCACTGACCCCGTCGAGCCAGCCGGCCCGGAGGAGCTGGGTGAGGTACCGGTCGAGCCGGTAGGTCGCCTCGCCGACGTCCTCCAGGCAGAGCAGCCCGCCGCGCGCGGAGGCCCTGGCGTGCGGGGTGCCCAGGTCCGCCGCGAGCAGGCTCAGGCAGCCGCCGAGCAGCACGCCCGTGGCCCGCCCCGGCACCAGCGCGGCCGCCCCGTCGGAGGTGATCGTCCGTACCGACTCCGGTGCGAAGAGCGTGGCCCTCAGATGCTCCTGGGCGCGTGCGTTCTTGAGGAAGTCGACGCTCGCCACCATCGGCCCGTGCAGGGTGACCAGCCCCGCGCGGACCGCGAACGCCTCGTGCAGCGCGGTGATGTCGCTGTAGCCGAGGAACACCTTGGGACCCGCGGCCCGGATCGCCTCCCAGTCGAGCAGGTCGATCATCCGCTGCACCCCGTAGCCGCCGCGGGCGCACAGCACCGCGTCGACGTCGGGGTCGCACCAGGCGGCCTGGAAGTCGGCGGCCCGGTCGGCGTCCGTGCCCGCGAGGTACTCGAACTCGGGGTGCCGGTCGAGGACATGGGGCGCCACGACGGGGTCGAGTTCCCAGCCGCGCAGGATGTCGAGCCCGGGGCCGAGCCGCTCCTCGGGGACCGGTCCGCTGGGGGCGACGACGGCCACGCGGGCGCCCGGGGCGAGGCGGGCGGGCCTGGTCAGGGGGGTGGCTCTGGCCAAGGTGGTGGGTCTGGCCGGGGAGGTGCCGGGTGATGTCACTTGGTGAGCTCCAGGGTGGGGATGCCGGGTGGGTGCAGTCCGAAGACCTGTGCGTAGAGGGAGAGTTCGGACTCCAGCACCCGGATCAGCGTCTCGGCCCGCCGGAATCCATGACCCTCCCCCTCGAACGCGATGTACGCGTGCGGCACCCGTCGTCCCTCAATCCGGGCCAGAAATCGTTCGCACTGCGCGGGCGGGCAGATCACGTCGTCCAGACCCTGGAGCAGCAGGAAGGGCACGGTGATCCGGTCGGCGTGCTCGGTGGGCGACCGCTCCGCGTACCGCCCCGGCACCTCGGCGAGCGGCCCGACCAACGACTCCAGGTACTGGGACTCGAAGTCGTGGGTCTCCCCCGACCCCCAGGTCGTGAGGTCGAGCAGCGGATAGAGGATGGTTCCGCAGGCGTAGACATCGGTCGTGGTGAGGGACACGGCCGAGGTCCAGCCACCGGCGCTGCCGCCCCGGACGGCGAGCCGGTCGCGGTCGGCGGTGCCCTCGTCGGCGAGGGCGAGCGCCACGGCGGCGCAGTCCTCGACGTCCACCACGCCCCATTGCTCGCGCAGCCGGTTGCGGTACGCCCGCCCGTACCCGGCCGAACCGCCGTAGTTGACCTCGGCGACGCCGATGCCGCGCGAGGTGAAGTAGGCGATCGCCAGGTCGAGGACCAGGGGCGCGCGGCCTGTGGGTCCTCCGTGCACCCAGACCACGTACGGCGGCAGTTCGGTGCCGGGCGCGACGTGGCCGGGGTGGTGCGGCGGGTAGATGTGCGCATGGATCTCGCGCCCGGCGGGCCCGTGGAAGGTGCGGATCTGCGGCTCCGGGTAGTACGCGGGGTCCACCGGATCGTCGTGTGCGGCACCGATCACGCGCGCGTGGCCGGTCCGGGTGTCCAGCTCGATCACCTCGGCGGCGCTGCGCGGACTGGCCCCGACACCGATGACCCGGCTCCCGCGCGTGGCGAGCATCGGCGCGAACTCGGTCCATGGACCCGCCACGTCCACGACCTGCCCCGTCTCGGGGTCGAGGATGCCGAGCACGCCGGCGCCCCGCCCGTGCAGGACGGCGATCGGCCCGCCCTCCAGCGGCGCGAACCACCGCGACCCGACCCGCCACAGCGGCCCGCCGAACTCCTCTTCCCGGCGGCACAGCGCCGTCGTACCGCCGTCATGGCCGATCCGGTACAGGTTCCACCAGCCCGTGCGGTCGCTTGAGTACACGAGCGTGCCGTCGGCCGCCCATTCGGCCTGGGCGACGGACTCCTCGGGGCCGCCCGCCACGGTGCGGGGTTCCCGCAGCGTGCCGTCATCTGTTATGTCGGCAAGGATCAGCTCCGTGCCGTCCCAGGGCATCCGCGGATGGTCCCAGGCGAGCCAGGCCGCCTGCCTGCCATCGGGCGAGAGCCGGGGTCCGGTGACGAACCGGTGCCGCTCCTCGGTCAGTTCGCGTACGGCGTCCCGGTCCTGTGCGGCCGAGCCGTCCAGGGGGACTGCGGCGAGGACCCGTCGTACGTCCGTGGGCCCGTCACCGGTGAACTCCTCCAGCACGCACCACACTTCGCCCCGGTCGAGGCGTACCTGCGGCTCCGCCCAGCGCAGCCCGCCGCCCACCGGCGACACGGGGGTGAGCGGCAGCGGCTCGCCCGTCCCTTCGTACCGGTAGAGCCGCTGGTCGGCGAAGTTCACGAACACCACCAGGGGTCCGGCGTCCCGCATGGTCCCGGTCCAGGGCTGTCCGCCGTACTCCATGACCCGGCTGCGCACGTTCCACGGAGCGGGCAGCACCGGTTCCTCGGTGCCGTCGGCCCGCCGCCGGACCAGGGTCCGCCGACCGCCCTCGCTGGGCCGCGGCTCCGTCCACCAGGCCTCCTCACCGACGAAGCCCACGAAGTCGGGATTGCCTTCGTGCGCGGCGGCGAGCGCGGCGTCGATGGGCGAGGGCCATGAACCGTATGGCAGGGTCTGCACGCTGTTGTCCCCCATTTTCGTTCCCCTGACTTCCGTTTCCCTGATTTCCGTTTCCCTAGGCCGTCCGCAGGAAGCGGTCGAGGACACGGACGCCGAAGTGGAGCGCCTCGACCGGCACGCGCTCGTCGACGCCGTGGAACATCGCCGCGTAGTCGTAGCCCTCGGAAAGCCTCAGCGGTGTGAACCCGTACCCGGTGATGCCCAGGCGTGAGAACTGCTTGGCGTCCGTGCCGCCCGACATGCTGAACGGCACCACATGCCCCTCGGGCGCGAACTCCTCGACGGCGGCGCGCATCTTCGCGTACGTCACCGAGTCCACCGGCGCCTGGAGGGCCACCTCGCGGTGGTGGAACTCCCACTCCACGTCGGGTCCGGTGAGCCGGTCGAGGGTCTCGCGGAACTCGTCCTCCCCGCCGGGCAGATATCTGCCGTCCACGTAGGCGACGGCCTCCCCGGGGATCACATTGACCTTGTAACCGGCCTCCAGCATGGTCGGGTTGGCGCTGCTCCGCACGGTCGGCTCGACCAGGGCTGCGGCGGGGCCGAGCTTGTCCATCAGCCCGTCCACGTCGTCGAGGTCGGCCTCGATGCCGTACAGGGCGGCGAGTTCGGTGAGCGCCGCGCGCACGGTCGGAGTGAGCCGTACGGGCCACTGATGGGCGCCGATCCTGGCGATGGCCTCCGCCAGACGGGTCACCGCGTTGGCGCGGTTCACCTTGGAGCCGTGGCCGGCCCTCCCGCGCGCGGTCAGCTTGAGCCAGCCGGTGCCACGCTCACCCGCCGCGATCGGGTAGATCTGCCGTCCACCGCCGTCGTGGAAGGTGAACGCCCCCGATTCGCTGATGCCTTCGGTGCACCCCTCGAATAGCCCGGCGTGCTCGTCGGCGAGGAACCCGGAGCCGTCCTCCGCGCTCGCCTCCTCGTCGGCGGTGAACGCGATGACGATGTCCCGCCGGGGCCGGGCGCCGAGCCGGGCCCACTGCCGTACGACCGCGAGGATCATCGCGTCCATGTTCTTCATGTCGACCGCGCCGCGCCCCCACACGACGCCGTCGCGGATCTCCCCGGAGAACGGGTGCACGCTCCAGTCGTCGGCCCGCGCGGGCACCACGTCGAGATGCCCGTGCAGGAGCAGCGCGTCGGCCGAGGGGTCGGTGCCCTCGAAGCGCGCGACGACGTTCGTCCGGCCCTTCGTGCGCTCCAGCAGGGTGGTCTCCAGGCCCGCCCCGGCCAGGCGCTCGGCGGCGTACTCGGCGGCCGGCCGCTCCTGGCAGTCCCCGCCGCCGCGGTTTGTCGTGTCGATACGGATGAGGTCGGACGTGAACTCGACGACCTCGTCCAGTGCCTGCTGCTCCATGGGCTCAGCCATACTGCTCCTCCGTCGCGGCCGAGACGATCGTGGTGACCGCCTTGAAGGTGCGAATTCCCTCGTACATGGTCGGGCTGGTGTACGCCACCTTGCGCTCCCCGATACGCGCCACTCCGGGCACGACGGTGGCCGCCATCCCCAGGTGCTCGGCGTCGAACTCCAGTGCCACGGTGAACGGCCCGCCGTCGACCGGTTCGTGCCGTACGGCCAGCGCGGCCGCCTCCTTGGCCGCGGCGCGAATGTCGGCGGCGGTCCTGGCCGGTGTGCGGCACACCGCCGCGTACCGCGACACATGGTCCTTGACGGCGACCTTCAGTGCCTCCGGCGCATACCCGAGCGCGTCCTCGCAGGCCACGTCATCGCCGGTGACCAGCACGACCGGCACCCCGTACTCGGCGACGACATGCGCGTTCAGCAGGCCCTCGCCGGCCCGTACGTCGTTCAGCCACACACCGGTGATGGAGTTCGCGAGGTATGTGTGCGCGAGGACGCCCTCCATGCCCGCGCCCGCGTGGTAGCCGACGAACGCGATACCGTCCACGTCCCCGTGCTGCACGCCCTCCACCATGGACAGCGACTTGTGGCGCCCGGTGAGCATCTGCGCCCGCTCGTCGAGCCGCTCCAGCAGCAGGTTGCGCATGCTCCAGTGCGCCTCGTTGATCAGCACCTCGTCGGCGCCGCCGTCGAAGAAGCCGAGCACGGCGGCGTTCACGTCCGAGGTGAACATCGAACGGCACCGCTCCCATTGCGGTGTGCCCGGCAGCACGTCGGCCGGCCAGGTCACGCCTGTGGCGCCCTCCATGTCGGCGCTGATGAGGATCTTCATGACTCGAACCGTACGCGCTTGTGACGATCCGTGACCAGGCCTGTGGATAACTCTCACCGGTCCAGACCACCGACGCACACGGACTCCGGCTGAGCCGCAGGTCTACGCCGTGCGGCCCGCCACCAACCACTTCGACGGCAGCTCGATGCGCATGCCGTCGGCCGTGTGCTCGGTGGTGGCGAGCGGCAGTTCACCGCTCGCGAGGATGGTGAGGCCGGCGGCCCGGAGGTACTCGGGCACGGCGTCGTCGGCGACCTCGCCGGGGGCGATGCCGTGGCGGAAGACGGGAGCCAGCTTCGCCGGTGGTCCGCCGGGGCTCTGGGCGAGGCCCATGAGCACCGGGCGGGCGGCTTCGGCGAGTTCGACGAGGAGGGCGCGGCCGCGGGCGCCGACGAGGGCGGCGAGGCCGTCGATCATGGACTGCCGGTCGTCGGGCTCGCACTGGTGGAGTACGCCCCGCATGTAGACGTTGGCGTCGCCGAACTCGGCGTGCAGTGCCTCGGCCTCGGTCTTCTCGGCCGCGTCGAGCAGCCGGTAGACGGCCTGGCCCGCGGGGTCGGCGTGCCGGGCGTGGTCGAGGGCCGCGGCCGACAGATCGGCGCCGACGACGCGGGCGAAGCGGTCGGCCAGGTAGCGGGTCTGCGTGCCGTTGCCGCAGCCGAGGTCCACGACGGGCAGGCCGGGGTCCGTCAGGTGCGGTTCGAAGAGGGCGAGGTGGACGCCCACGGTCACCGCGGGCTCGGCGTCCCAGAACACGGCTCCTTGTTCGTCGGGGGCCTCACTCCAGAAGCCCTCCCAGGCTTCCCGGTACCGACTCGTCACGCTCATGCCCACCACTCCCCAGGGTGCGACCGGAACCCGCCGGTCGGGGCGGGCCTGAATGGTCTATCGCGCCCGGCGTGACGGAACAAGCACGCGGCGCTTTCCTTCACGGCTCATTCGACAGGCGTACGCCGTTGAGCGCCCCGTCGGCACCGCGGGAGTCGGTCACCTCAGCGGCGCGGCAACGTCAGTTCGAACCACACGGTCTTGCCCGCGCTCGTCCGGCTCGCGCCCCACTCCCGTGCCAGCGTGCTCACCACCCGCATCCCGCGCCCGAACTCGTCGCCGGGCCCCGCGCTGAGCAGCGTCGGCAGGGTGGGGTCGTCGTCATCGGCCTCGCACAGCAGTGTCTCGCCGCGAACCAGCCGCAGTTCGATCCGACGGGTGCGCGCGTGCCGTACGGCATTGGAGACCAGCTCACTGACCAGCGACTCGGCGGTGTCCGCGAGGGAATTCAGCCCCCAGACGTGCAGTTGTTCACGGACGGCGGCGCGGGCCCGGCCGGCCTCGGCCGGGTCGAGGGCGAACCGCCACTCGGCGACGTCCTCGGGCTCGATGCCGCTGAGCCGGGCCATCAGCAGGGCCACGTCGTCCTTGCGTCCGCCGCGGCCCGCTTCTGAAAATGTCACAGCGAGGGCGCGGATGATGGTGTCGCAGGCGTCGTCCATGGAGGCGGCGGGGTGGGCGGCGGACTCGCAGAGCGTGGCGAGGCCGACGCCGATGTCCTCGCCGCGCACCTCGACGAGTCCGTCGGTGCACATCACGAGCCGGTCGCCGGGCCGCACGCGCACGCGTGCCGCCTCGAACGGCACGCCGCCGACGCCGATGGGCGCGCCCGTGGGCAGGTCGAGCAGTTCGCTGCGGCCGTCCTCGGCGCGCACCACCACGGGCGGGATGTGGCCCGCGTTGGCGAGGTGCAGTTCGCTCGCGATCGGGTCGTAGACGGCGTACAGGCAGGTCGCGAGGTAGTGCTCGCCGAGCCGCTGGGCGAGGTCGTCGAGGTTGCGCAGCAGTTGCGCGGGCGGCAGGTCCAGGGCGGCCATGGTCTGCACGGCCGTGCGCAACTGGCCCATCATCGCGGCCGAGTTGAGGCCGTGGCCCATGACGTCGCCCACGACCAGGGCGGTGCGGGCGCCGGGCAGCTTCACCGAGTCGAACCAGTCACCGCCGACGCGGCCGAGCAGCGTGCCCGGGAGGTAGCGGGTGGCGATGTCGCAGCCCGTGGTGCGCGGGGCGATGTGCGGCAGCATGCTGTCCTGGAGGGTCTCGGCGACGCTCTCCTGGTACGTGTACATGCGCGCGTTGTCGAGCACGAGGCCCGCGCGGGCGGCGAGTTCGGCTCCGGTGGCGCGGTCCATGTCGTTGAACTCGGCGCGCTCCGGGTGGCGCAGCAGGATCATGAAGCCGAGCACCACGTTGCGTGCCTTCAGTGGCACGACCAGCATGGAGCGGTTGGTGATCAGCGGGCGGATGTCGCGCTTCTCGAACTGTGCGGCGATCGTGTGGCCCATCTGCTCGCTGATGCGCGGGACGAGGACGGGTTCGCCGGTGGTCATGCACTGGAAGAACGGCGTGTGCGCGGGGAACGGCATGGCCTCGCCGACCGGCACGACGTCGTCCCAGCGGCCCGGTTCGTCCGTGTGCTCCAGGGCCACCCGGTGCCACATGGTGGTCGTGTCGGGCACCCCTTCGGGGAAGCCCTCACCGGCGACGACCTGTTCGCGCAGGTAAGTACCGGCCACGTCCGTGAAGCGCGGGACGACGGCCTTGCTGACCTCGATGATGGTCTGCGCCAGGTCGAGGGAGGTGCCGATGCGTCCGCTGACCTCGTTGAGGAACTCCAGCCGTTCGCGTACGGCCGCGTGTTCGAGGTCGTCCGCCTCCTCCCGCAGGTCCTCCGGCAGGGGCTCACCGGTGGCGAGGGCCCGGGCGGCCCGCTCCCGGCGCGCCTTGCGCTCGATCCGGCGCGGAACGCCCCAGTCCGGGGTGACGGGCACCCGGTCGTTCTGGCTGAACTCCAGGATGGGATAGCCCAGTTCGAGGACCTGCGCGACGATGCGGGCGCTCTCGCCGACGCTCATGCTGGGCATGATCTCGGGGAGTCTGCGGGCCAGTTCGTCGGCGCCGGGGAAGTCGGTGTGGAGCGCGAAACCAGGGGCGATGCGCTCGAAGACGGCGCTCTCGCCCTCCTGCCGCATCGCGTCGGCGTCGGCGGCGAGCACGAGCAGCCGCTCACGTCCGGGTCCGACCAGCGGGTACGCCCACCACAGGACGTCAGCCCGGTCCTGCTCGGCCACGGTCAGCCGGGCCCGCCCGGCGGCCGGGTAGGAGAGTCCGCCGTCGAGGGAGGACTCCAGGCCGGGGCCGAGGCCGTCGTAGGCGGCGTACGACCCGTAGGGCGCCGTCCCGTCCTCATCGGGCAGGGCACCGGACACGGGCAGCAGATCCATGGCGGGGCGGCCCACCGCGTCCTCCTTGGCGGCGCCGAACAGCCGCCGCGCACCGGTGCTCCAGTGCGACACGAGCCCGTCGCGGTCGACCACCACCACGGCCAGGGGGACACGACCGGCGGGGGCGTGCTCCCCCACCGCATCGTTCCCAGCTCCGCGGCTGGAAGGCGTGACCATCTCTCCGCCACGGTCCATGGCCCAGGCCCTCTCTCCCCACGGCTGCTCAAGATCTGCTCCGCACCCACTACCGTACGGCTACGGTACGGCGGCAACCGGTCGCGATGTGTGGCAATACACGAATTCGCCCCCGTGGGGCGCCTCCGGCGCGCAAATCACCGCGCGCGCCCCTCGCATACCTAGTCCTCGTGGCCCAGTTGCAGGTCACGTTCGGTCCTGCCGCCCCCGGCGACCTTGAGCACGGTGGCGACGGGCGGGTACCCCGACGCGACGACCGTGTACTCGCCGGAGGACAGGTCGACGAACCGGAACGTTCCGTCGATCTTGGTGGTGAGCGTGTCGACGACGTTGCCCGCGGCGTCGAGGAGGGTGACCCGGGCGTCCTCGACGGAACGTCCGTCCCCGGTGCGGACCGTGCCCCTGAGGACGGCTCCGCCCGCGAGCTCGATGTCCTGGCGGGTCTCGCGGGCGGCCTGCACGGTGACGGGGACCGCGGCCGGGCGGTGGGCATGGGCGCTGGCGGCGAGGGTGTACTCCCCGGCCACCAGCTCGGTGATGACGTAACCCCCTTCACCCCCGCAGCGGGTGGTGGCGACGACCTCCCCGTGGGCGTTGGTGAGCGTGACCGTGGCCTCCGGCACCGGGGTGCCGTCCGCCGTGAGCACGGTTCCGGCGAGGCGGCCCGCGCCGCCCAGGACGATGTCCAGCTCGACCGGGCGCTCGTCGGCGGTCACCCCGACGGCCTGCGGCTGGTGGCCGCCCGCCGCCGCGATCAGGACGTACGAGCCCGTCCCGGGCGTGGACAGCGCGTACCGTCCGTCCTCGCCGCTGGCGCCCCGCCCGATCTGCTGTCCCCCGGCATCGATGAGGGTGAGCGCGGCCCGGGGCACGACGGTGCCGTCGCGGTGCCGCACCGTGCCGCAGACGGGGACCCCGGGGGTGTGCGGCGCACGCGCCTGCGGGATCCGGGCGGCGGGGGGTGCGGGCTCGGCGGGGGCGTTGTGGGGGGCTGCGCCGTTCAACAGGGGGGTCTCCTTGAGGAAGAGGGCTGCGATCAGACCGAGGACGAGCACCGGCACGAGGGAGAGGAAGACCCGCGGCATGGCGTCGGCGTACGCCCGGATGTAGCCGTCGCGCAGTTCGGCGGGCAGGGCGTGGACGAGCTGCGGGGTGAGGGACCCGGGATCGGGCAGGACGGCCCCCGCGCGCGTGGGAAGGCGTTCGGCGAGCCGGCCCATGAAGAGCGTCCCGAAGACCGCGACTCCGACGCTGCCGCCGATCTGCCGGACGTAGTTGCTCGTACTGGTGGCCGTGCCGAGGTCCTCGGGACGTACCGAGTTCTGCACGGCGAGGATCAGCACCGGCATCACCATGCCGATGCCCGCGCCGAGGACGGCCATCCAGAGGCTGTAGTGCAGCCGGGGCGTGTCGGCGTCGAGGCGGGACAGCAGCCACATGCCGACGGCGGAGAGGGCGCTGCCGAGGATGGGGTACGTCCTGTAGTGCCCGGTGTGGCTGATGAGCTGTCCGGAGAGGACCGACGCGCCGACGATGCCGGCCATCATCGGGAGCATCAGCAGCCCCGACTCGGTGGCGGTGGCCCCGTCGGCCATCTGCAGGAAGGTCGGCAGATAGCCGGCGGCTCCGAAGAGCGCGGCGCCGATGGCCAGGCCCACCAGGCCGGTGATGATGAAGACGGGGTCCCTGAACAGGCGCAGGGGGATGAGCGGTTCGGCCGCGTGGCGCTCGGCGACGAGGAACAGCACGGCCGAGGCGACCGCTCCCGCGCCGAGCCCCAGGACGACGCGGGAGTCCCAGGCGTACTCCGTGCCGCCCCAACTGGTCAGCAGTACCAGGCAGGTCGAGGCCGCCGCGAGCAGCAGCGAGCCCAGGATGTCGAAGCGCGCCCTGGCGGCCGGCTTCGGGAGCTTCAGTGCGACGGTGACCACGGCCAGGGTGATCAGCCCGAAGGGCACGTTGATGTAGAAGCACCACCTCCAGGAGAGGTGGTCCGTGAGGTAGCCGCCCAGGAGGGGGCCGGCGACGGAGGCGAGGCCGAAGGCGGCGCCGATCAGGCCCATGAAGCGGCCGCGTTCGCGGGCGGGCACGATGTCCGCGATGATCGCCTGCACACCGATCAGGAGGCCGCCCGCGCCGACGCCCTGGAGCGCGCGGAAGGCGATGAGCTGGTCCATGGTGCGCGACCAGCCGGCCAGCGCCGAGCCGGCGACGAAGACGACGATCGCGAACTGGAAGACGCCCTTGCGGCCGTACAGGTCGCCGAACTTGCCGTACACGGGCAGTCCGACGGTGGCGGTGAGCAGGTAGGCGGTGATCGCCCAGGACATCCTGTCCAGGCCGTGCAGTTCACCGACGATCTCCGGCAGCGCGGTGGCCACGATCATCTGCTCCAGCGCGGCGAGGAGCAGGGCGAGCAGGAGCCCGAGGAAGACCAACCGCACCCGGCGCGGGCCGAGTCGGGGGTGGGCGGGCCCGGGTGGTGCGGGCGTGGTGGCCGGTTCGTCCCGCACCAGAGTGGTCCCGCTCATGTGCCGCTCCCCTCGTCGCACTTACCGCGCAATTCCCGCAGTAAGCGGCAACTGCCGACAAGTGCGACGAGTTACGGCGTCACGCGGGGCGCCGCGGAGATCCACTCGAATCGGTGAGGGTGACAACGCGCCCCGGGGAGTTGCCCTTTGGGCTACTTCTCGACCTCGGTGGCGAGGTTGGCGAGCAGGGTGTCGTAGATCCGGGCGAGGCCCTTGGGGGCGAAGGTCTTCTCGAAGAAGCCGCCGATGCCGCCGGCGCCGTTCCAGACGGTGGTCACGACGACGCGGGACTGGCCCTCGCCTGCCGGGGTGACACGCCAGGTGGTGACCATGGAGGAGTTGCGGTCCTTCTCGACGAGCTCGCCGTCGGTGGGCTCGGTCACCTCCAGGAGGCAGTCGCGGACGCGCTTGCTGGTGGCCTGGAGCTTCCAGTGGACGAGGGTGCCCTCGCCGTCGCCGCCCTCGCGCACCTCGTACTCGCTGAAGTGCTCGGGCAGCACCTTCTGGCGGGCGCCGCTGTAGTCGGCCAGGGTGTCGAACACCTTCTCCGCGTCCGCCGCGACGACTCGCTCCGTGGTGGCCTCTACCTGCGCCATGGCACTCCTCCAGCACTTGGTGTTGCTCGGGTATGCGGAAAGCCAACCACCAGGCGGCCGGGCCGCCCAAATCGGGGTCCACAAAGGGGAGCGAACGGCACCCGTGGAGGCCCGCGAACAACACCCTCACACGACACTCGAAAATGAGTTCGCACGATCAAGGGAACGCATGTTCTATTCTGTGGCCAGTGCTACCGAGGAGGCCCCCATGCGCTGGGACCATCTGGCCGAGAACCCCGCCACGGCCCGGGACGCCGCGCTGTTCGGCGCGGACGCGGTGATCACGCGTACCTTCGACACCCCCGAGTTCCGGGGCATCACCTTCCACGAGGTCCGGGCGAAGTCGATCGTGAACCGGGTGCCGGGCGCATCCCGCCTGCCCTTCGAATGGACGGTCAACCCGTACCGGGGCTGCACGCACGCGTGTGTCTACTGTTTCGCCCGCAAGAGCCACAGCTATCTGGACCTCGACACGGGCCTCGGCTTCGACTCGCAGATCGTGGTGAAGGTCAACGCGCCGGAGCTGCTGCGCCGCCAGCTCGCCTCGCGCCGCTGGCACGGCGACCACATAGCGATGGGCACCAACGTCGACTGCTACCAGCGGGCGGAGGGCCGCTACCGGCTGATGCCGGGCATCATCGCCGCCCTGCGCGACCACGCGAACCCGTTCTCGATCCTCACCAAGGGCACGCTGATCCTGCGGGACCTCGACCTGCTGAAGCAGGCCGCGGAGGTCACCGAGGTCGGCATCTCCGTCTCCGTCGGCTTCACCGACGACGAGCTGTGGCGCACCGTGGAGCCGGGCACGCCCGCCCCGGAGCGCCGCCTGGACGTGGTCCGCACCCTCGGCGAGCACGGCATCGGCTGTGGGGTGCTCATGGCCCCCGTGATCCCCTTCCTGAGCGACCACCCGGACCGGCTGCGCGCCACCGTGCGGGCGATCGCGGCCTCCGGGGCGACCTCCGTGACACCTCTGGTGCTGCATCTGCGGCCCGGCGCCCGCGAGTGGTTCATGGCCTGGCTGGAGCGCCACCACCCGTATCTCGTACGGCGTTACGAGCGGCTGTACGCGGAGGGCGCGTACGCCCCGAAGTGGTACCAGCGCCGGATCACCCGTCAGGTGCACGAACTGGCCGAGGAGTACGGCATCGGCCCCACGCGCGCGGGGATGCCGCGAAGGATCCCGGCACCCGGGGCCGCCGTACCGGACGAGGTGCCTGCTCGACCGACTCAGCTGACCCTGCTCTGATCGGAGTTGACCCTCCGTCGGCACTTCGCCGACACCTCGCCGGAGCCTCGACGGCACCTCGCCGAGGGCATCCGAGCGCTTCTCGCGACCCAATCGGGTCAAGTCTTCGCAGAACCGGGTTCTTCCGGGTGCCCGTTCCGGGACGATGCGACGAAGGCCGTGGTGTGCACGGCCCAACATCCTCCGTCCTGGGAGGCCACACAATGAAGAAACGCGCAGCTGCTCTGTGCGGTGCCGCCGCCGTGGTGGCCGGGATGGTCACGGCGATCCCGGCCGACGCGAGCGCCGGCTCCGCGTCCGCACCGCGCACCGCCCCCGCCGCCACGGCCGAGCTCGCCTGGAAGAAATGCGGCACCAGCAACTATCCGACGCTCCAGTGCGCGTCCCTGAAGGTGCCGCTCGACCACGCCGACCCGCACGGCAGGCAGATCACGCTCGCCCTCTCCCGCGTCCCGCACACCGCGAAGCAGAAATACCAGGGCCCCCTGCTGGTCAACCCGGGCGGGCCCGGCGGCAGCGGGCTCACGCTCGCCGGCTTCGTCGCGTCCTCGCTGCCGAAGAAGGTCGCGGCGCAGTACGACGTCATCGGCTTCGACCCCAGAGGCGTCGGCGCCAGCAAGCCCGCGCTCGACTGCGAGCCGGGCCACTTCGCACCGGTACGGCCCGACTCCGTGCCCAGCACCCCGGCCGTCGAGAAGGCCAACCTCGACCGCGCCGAGGCCTTCGCCGAGGCGTGCGCCACCAAGTACGCGGACCTGCTGCCATACATCGACACGGTGAGCACGGTCAAGGACATGGACGCGATCCGGCGGGCGCTCGGCACCAAGAAGATCAACTACTTCGGCTACTCGTACGGCACCTACCTGGGCGCCGTCTACGCGAAGCTCTTCCCGGACCGGGTGCGGCGCGCGGTGCTGGACTCCGTCGTCGACCCCACCGGCGTCTGGTACGACGACAACCTCCGGCAGGACTACGCCTTCAACGACCGCCACCGGGCGTTCATGACCTGGATCGCCAAGTACGACACCACGTACAAGCTCGGCACCGACCCGGAGAAGATCGAAGCCAAGTGGTACGCGATGCGGGCGGCCCTGGCCAAGAAGCCCGCGGACGGCGTCGTGGGCGCGTCGGAGCTGGAGGACACCTTCGTCCCCGGCGGCTACTACAACGGCTACTGGCCCTACCTCGCGGAGGCGTTCGCGGCCTTCGTGAACGACAAGAACGACGACCCGCTCGTCGAGGCGTACGAGAACTTCGGCGCCGTCGACGAGGACGGCGACAACGGCTACAGCATCTACACCTCGGTGGAGTGCCGTGACGCGTCCTGGCCGCGCGACTGGGACCAGTGGCGCGACGACAACTGGGCCGCGTACGAGAAGGCACCGTTCCTGACCTGGAACAACGCCTGGTACAACGCACCCTGCGCCTTCTGGCCGACGTACTCGCTGGAGCCCGTCGACGTCTCCAACGACGCGGTGCCCCCGGTGCTGCTCTTCCAGGCGACGGACGACGCGGCCACCCCGTACCAGGGCGGCGTCATGCTCCACCGCCTCCTGCACGGCTCCAGCCTGGTCGTCGAGCAGGACGGCGGCAACCACGGCATCACGCTGAGCGGCAACGCCTGCCTGGACGAGTACCTGGCGGCGTACCTGACCGACGGTTCCGTGCCGCGCGGCGACGGCGAGGCCGACGCGGTGTGCGAGGCACTGCCCGACCCGGAGCCACTGAGCACCGAGGCCGCGTCCACCCCCTCGCGGGGCTCGACACTGCACGGTCTCCTCGGCTTCCGGGGCTGAGGCCGCGGGCCCTTCGTCGGGGGCGTTGTCAGACCCATGGTCCACCATGGACGCATGAGTGAGCCGACCAGGATTCCCACCCCCGACGGGGTCGCCCCCGCCGCCGGGGCCACGTTCGACGACGTCGTCAAACTCACCTGCTTCGTCACGGACATGGCCCACATGCCGGCGATCCGCGCGGCCCGCGCCGAGCACATAGGCACATATCCGACGACCGCCTCCCGGCCGCGTCCGCGGTCCAGGTCGCCTCGCTGGTCCGGCCCGAGTTCCTCATGGAGATCGAGGCGTACGCCGTCGTTCCCACCTGGTGCAGAGCTCCGGGTTGTCCACGCCACCCAACCCGCCCTGCCCGCTTAGGGTGCCGCCATGGACGAGCGACGCCTCCGTATACGTGAGATGACCCTGGCCGACTGCCGCGACGTGGCCGAGATCCGCGTCCGTGGCTGGCAGAGCGCGTACGCGGGGATGATCCCGCAGGCCTACCTCGACGCGATGGACGTGGAGGCGGACGCCGAGCGTCGGCGTCACCACCTCGCGGGCGGTGACGGCTCGGTCGTGAACCTGGTCGCGGAGCGGGACGGCGAGGTCGTCGGGTGGGTGGCGCACGGGCCGTACCGGGACGGGGAAGTCCGCGCCGAGGACGCCGAGTTGTACGCGATCTACGTGCACCCCAGGCATGTCTCCCAGGGTGTGGGGAGCGCGCTGCTCGCCGAGTCGGTCACCCGCTGCGTCGCGGCCGGTCACGGGCGGATGCTGCTGTGGGTGCTCAAGGAGAACCTCTCCGCGCGGCGGTTCTACGAGCGCTGGGGCTTCGCGGCGGACGGCGCCGAGGAACCCTTCGAGGTGGACGGGGTGGCGGTGCCCGAACTGCGCTTCGCGCGCGTGCTGGGCGACGGGGGATCCTCCTGAGTCTCCCGGGGCAGGCGCACGCAGAACACCGCGCCCGCCGGGCGGCCGGGCTCGTACCAGGCGTCGCCCCCGTTGGCGCGGGCCAGGCTGCGGGCGATCCACAGGCCGAGTCCGGTGCCCTCGGTGGCGGACGCGGTGGCCGGGTCGCGGCGGTAGCGCTCGAAGAGGTGCGGGACGAAGGACTCGGGCACACCGGGGCCCTGGTCCGCGACGCGCAGTTCGACGCCGCCGCCGCAGGCCCGCGCGGTGATCTCCACGGGCTCACGGCCGTAGGAGAGCGCGTTCTCCAGGTAGTTGGCGACGATCTCGGCGAAGGCGACCCGGTCCACATGTGCCACGAGGTGCGGCGGGACCGTGAGGCGTACGTCCCGGCCGCGGCACTCGGGTTCGTGGTCGGCGAGTCGTTCCAGGAGGAAGCCCAGTACTTCCACGGGTGCGGGCCTGTTCTGCTGCCAGGCGCTGTCGATCCGTGCGGCGGTGAGGAGTTTGCGCACGAGAGCCTGGAGGCGGGCCGTGCGGTCGGCGATCCGGTCGACGATCTCGGCCCGGCGTTCCTCGGGGAGCGCGGGCGGCGGGTCCTTCAGCACATGGACCAGGGCGCCCAACGCGGCAAGCGGGTTGTGGAGTTGATGGGCGGCCACCGTGACGACCACGCTCTGGTGCTCCAGCGCCGCCCGCAGCGCGCGGTCGGCCTGCCGTCTGCGGGTCGTGTCGCGCAGCGCGGCCACATAGAGCTGCTGCCCGTCGGGCTGTGCGAGGGTCACCCGCATCTCGACGACCTTGGTGAGTCCGCTCGGCAGGACCAGCGTGACATCCGTGAACTCGCCCGCGACCAGCGGCAGGTCGAACGCGGAGCCGACCAGTTCGGCCGGAGGCCGCTCCAGCAGCGCTGCCGCCGCCGGATTGCAGGCACACACCCGGCCGTCGGCGTCGACCGCGACGATCCCGTCCGGCGCGGCGAGCAACATCGCCTGATAGAGCTCCCCCGCGTCAGCCATCGCGCCCCCGCCCGCTTCCGCTCCCGCTCCCGCTCCGACCGCTGTCCCCTCGCCCCCTCCGGCCACTCCTCGTCGCACCCTCAACTCTCTACCGCAGCAAGGCTGTTGGACCAGTCGTACGGACGCCATTTCCTGCTCGTCCCCCTCCATTCCGGACAATCCGGGGCTACGCTCGAACCACCCGCCACGCCCGTCCGTCCGTCCGTCCGTCCGGGGAGAGGATTTGGGATGATCCGCGTGCTCGTGGTCGAGGACCAGCGGGCGCTGGCCGACGCCCTGGCCATCGCCGTCGGGGCGCAACCGGACCTGGAGTGCGCCGACGCGGTGGGCACGGTCGACGAGGCGTTGCGGGAGGCGTCCCGTCGACCGCCCGCCGTCGTCCTGATGGACATTCATCTGCCGGGCCGGGACGGCATCGAGGGCACCCGGCTGCTGAAGGCCGCGCACCCCACCGCGCGCGTGGTCATCCTCACCGCGGACCCGACGCCGGACCAGCTGGCACGGGCCGTGACGGCGGGTGCCTCGGCGTTCCTCGCCAAGCACAGCGCGTTCCCGGACATCCTCACGGCGATCCGCACCACGGCCGACGGCAAGCTCCTGGTGGAGGAGTCCACGCTGACGGCCGAGGACCGCCGGGGGCTCACCCGGCGGGAGCGCGAGGTGCTGGCGCTGCTCGCGCAGGGGCACGGTCCGAAGGCGATCGCGGACCGGCTCGTCCTCAGCCTTCACACGGTCCGCGGGCATGTGAAGAGCGTGCTGGCGAAACTGGACGCCCACAGCCAGCTGGAGGCCGTGGTCACCGCGACCCGCCTCGGCATCCTGCCGCGCCGGCCGCTGTGAGCCGCGCCGAGCCGGTGTGGACCGGCCCGGCCCTCATGAAGCGGGGCGGCCCTCCCGCACCGGGGCGGCCTCCCCGGCGAACCAGGCCGGGACGGCCCTGAACCAGCCCATCTGAGGGGGGCGTTCGCCCCGGTTGGGGGATGGTTGCCGTTCCGATGCCGCGCCTATCGTTCGGAGGGGGCCGCCGGGTCGCAGGGCCCGGGCCTTGTGCGCGGAGATGACGGCAGTCCGGATCCCGCGACGTTCGTCCGCCTGCCGGTCGCCCGTCTCCCGCCGGGCGAACACCTGGCGGCCCCGTCTCCCGCCTCCCCTGCTGCCGGGCTCACTCCTTCGGCAACCGCTTCAAGGCACCGGCCGCCGCCTCCGCGAGCACCGGATGCGCCAGCGCATCGTTCAGCACGGGCCGCGCCCGTACGTCCCCCAGTGCCCCGAGCCCTTCCACGCACGCCAGCGCGACCCGGCGGTACGGATCGTGCGGCCGCAGGCGTCGCCGCAACGTGGTGATCAGCGCGGGAACGGCCTCGGGAGCGCGCAGCTCCACCAGCAGCCGTACCGGATGGAGGGCGTAGCCGACGCGGAGTTCGTTGGTGGCGAGCGCGGCGGCGGCGCGGGCGGTGCGCGGGTCGCCGAGCCGGGCGAGGGCGTACGCGGCGGAGGCACAGCGCTGCGGATCCCGGTGGTTGAGCAGCAGGACGAGCGCCTCGAAGGCCCGCCGGTCCCCCGCGACCCCGAGCCGGAAGGCGGCCAACTCCCGTGCCCACAGCGGCTGCCCGGGCTCGGTCAGTACGGCCGCCAGTTCGTCGGGGTTCTCGGTCCCGACGAGCCGGTAGTACGACGGTGAAGCACCGGCCCCCGCTCCCGTCCCCGCCCCGGCTCCCGCCTCGACCCGTAAGCGCTCCGTGAGTGATCGCAACTCTTCGCTCATGCCGTCGAGCGTAGAGGCGCTCCCCGGGCTCGGGGACCTACATCACAAACTCGGGGACTGGCGCGCTCGTTACCCGCGGGTTAAGCTCAGACGAGCGAGTTACCCACTCGTGTACTGACTTGCGGCGGCCTGGTGACGCAGCCGTCGCGAGTGCTGGTCGGTTCGGTACCTCCAGGTATGCGGTACGCAAGACCTGAAGGACCTCAGTACGACACGGCTCCGGGACAGGGCCGGTCGGTTCCGCCGTTCACCCGGGCATGTGTGCGCCCTCGTCGACGGCACCGGGCGTGTGCGCTCGCAGCCCGGCAACACCCGCACTCCTCACGCACGGTGTGCGCCTGTCGGCGCACCCGGGCGCGCCCCTTCAGTCGTCACCCTCATTCCTGGAGGCCCGCGATGGCCGCTCCCCTGTCCCCCTCCTCCCAGTCCCCGCTGTCCCCGCTCAAGACCGTCGCCGTCGTCGGCCTCGGCACGATGGGCACCGGTATCGCCGAGGTCCTGGCCCGGGCCGGCCGCGAGGTCGTCGGCATCGACATCAGCGAGGCCGCGGCCGCGAAGGCCGTCGCCGCCCTGGAGTCCGCCACCAGTCGTGCCGTGCGGCGCGGCCGGATCACCGAGCAGGAGCGCGAGGACGCCCTCGCCCGCTTCCGCACCTCCACCGACCTGCAGGCCGCCGCCGACGCCGACCTCGTCATCGAGGTGGTTCCGGAGTCGTACGAGATCAAGCAGCAGGTCTTCCGCGAGCTGGACGGGATCGTGCGCCCCGAGACGATCCTCGCCACCGGCACCAACGCCCTGTCCGTCACCCGGCTGGCCGCCGACTCGGCGCGTCCCGAGCGCGTGCTCGGGCTGCACTTCTTCAACCCGGCGCCCGCGATGAAGCTGGCCGAGGTCGTCTCGTCCGTGCTGACCGCGCCGACGGCCGTCTCGGCGGTCACGAACCTCGCCCTCGACCTCGGCAAGGAACCCGTCGCGGTCGGCGACCGGCCCGGATTCGTCGCCGACGGGCTGCTGTTCGGCTACCTCAACCAGGCCGCCGCGATGTACGAGTCGAAGTACGCCTCCCGCGAGGACATCGACGCGGCGATGCGGCTCGGCTGCGGTCTGCCGATGGGCCCGCTCGCGCTGCTCGACCTGATCGGCGTCGACACCGCCCGTACGGTCCTGGAGGCCATGTACGCCGCTTCGCGCGACCGGCTGCACGCGCCCGCGCCCATCCTCAAGCAGCTCAGCGAGGCGGGCCTGACCGGCCGCAAGTCGGGGCGCGGCTTCTACACGTACGAGGCCGCCGGCAGCGGCACCGTCGTGCGGGACACCCTGACGCCGCTGGAGGGCGCCGCCCTGACCCCCGGCCGGACCGTCCGCTCGGTCGGCGTCGCGGGCTCCGGGACCATGGCGTCCGGGATCGCGGAGGTCTTCGCGAAGGCCGGGTACGAGGTCGTCCTCGCCGCGCGCAGCGAGGAGAAGGCGCAGGCGGCGAAGGCCCGGATCGGCAAGTCGCTTTCGCGCTCCGTCGACAAGGGCCGGATGGCGGTCGAGGCCGCGGCCGAGACGCTGGACCGGATCACCCCGGCGGGCTCGTACGACGCCTTCGCCGAGGTCGACCTGGCCTTGGAGGCCGTGGCCGAGGACCTGGAGATCAAGCGGCAACTGTTCGCGACCTTCGACAAGGTCTGCAAGCCGGGCGCGATCCTCGCCACCACGACCTCCTCGCTGCCCGTCGTGGCCTGCGCCCGCGCCACCTCGCGTCCGCAGGACGTGATCGGCATGCACTTCTTCAACCCGGCCCCGGCGATGAAGCTGGTCGAGGTGGTCCGTACGGTCCTGACCGCGGACGACGTGCACGCCACGGTCCGCGAGCTGTGCACCGCGGTCCGCAAGCACCCGGTGGACTGCGGCGACCGGGCCGGTTTCATCGTGAACGCGCTGCTGTTCCCGTACCTCAACAACGCGGTCAAGATGGTCCAGGAGCACTACGCCTCGCTGGACGACATCGACGCCGCGATGAAGCTGGGCGGCGGCTACCCGATGGGCCCGTTCGAACTGCTGGACGTGGTCGGACTCGATGTCTCCCTGGCCATCGAGAAGGTCCTGCACCGCGAGTTCCGTGACCCGGGTCTCGCTCCGGCGCCGCTCCTGGAGCACCTGGTGGCCGCGGGCTGCCTCGGCCGCAAGACCGGCCGCGGCTTCCGCGAACATGCCAAGCGCTGAGCGGCCCGGCGACTGGTTCAGAGGCGACGACTGGGGCGGACTGCTCGACCCGGGCAGCGGTCCGCCGTCCGCCCGGCCCGGCGGTCCCCCTCCCACCGAGGGTGGGGGGATCGGCGGACATGCCCGCTCCCCTGCGCAAATGCAGTACGTTCGGGTCATGTCCCAGCCCGCCAAGTCCTCACGTACACCAGCTACGCCCGACGCGCCGGAAAGTGCCGCGGGCAGTCGCGCCGCCGCCCAACGGCTCAAGATGCGCCGGGAACTGGCGGCCGCGGCGATGGAGCTGTTCTCGACCAAGGGGTACGAAGCGACGACCGTCGACGAGATCGCGGCGGCCGCCGGGGTCGCCCGGCGGACGTTCTTCCGTCACTTCCGCTCCAAGGAAGAGGCGATCTTTCCCGACCACGACGACACCCTGGTCCGGGCTGAGGCGGTGCTCAACGCGGCGCCCTCGCACGAGCATCCGCTCGACACCGTGTGCCGTGGCATCAAGGAAGTCATGAGGATGTACGCGGCCCGGCCGGAGATCTCGGTCGCCCGTTACAAGCTCACGCGGGAGGTACCCACTCTGCGCGAGGCGGAGATCGCGTCGGTCGCTCGCTATGAGCGGCTGTTCACGCGGTATTTGCTGGGGCACTTCGATGAGCACGCGCATGACGACGACGCGAACGATGATCCGTTGCTCGCCGAGGTCGCCGCGTCTGCCGTGGTCACGGCCCACAACCATGTCCTGCGGCGGTGGCTTCGGACTGGGGGGCAGGGGGATGTCGAGGCTCAGCTCGACCATGCGTTCGGGATTGTCCGGAAGACGTTCGGGACGGGCATCGGGGCGGCGGGGCGGGAGTCCGGCGCCCAGGCCTCGGCGCCGGCGTCCGTCGCGTCCCAGGGGGAGGTGCTGGTGGCTGTCGCCAGGACGGATGCACCGCTCGACGAGGTGATGAAGACGATCGAGCAGGCGTTGCGGGAGCGGGCGTAGGGAGCAGGGGGTAGGGGTCAGGGGGTGAGTTTTTCGCCCCGCCGCCCCTACCCGTCCCATTCCCAGGGGCTGCCGCCCCTTCGACCCCGCCAGGGGGTGGGTGCCGCGGGCCGTCGAGTAACCGCGGGGTCGTCCGTTGCTGGTCGCGCAGTTCCCCGCGCCCCTGAGGGGCACGGCTCCAACCCACGCCGGCCTTCCGGCCCAGGCCGGCACCCATCAACCGGTGCCAGGCCGTTGAGCCTCACCGACATCCTTCAACGCCGCCGACACCCATCAGTCCGCCGCCCCCCTGTGCCCCGGCCGGCACCCATCAGCCTGTCCGGCGTTTGAGGACGAGGCCGCAAGGCCGACCCGCCCCCCACCTGCCCGCACCATCCCAACCCACCCCAGACGCCTCCAGCCCGTCCGGCGCTTGAGGACGAGGCCGTTCAGGCCGACCCACAGCAACCCCCACCCACCCCAGGGGGTTCAGGGTGCGCAGCCCCCTTGGCGGGGTCGAAGGGGCGGAGCCCCTGGGGATGGGACGGGTAGCGGCGGCGAAGACACGGGCGTGTACCCCTGCGCGGGCGATCGATCATCGCTCATCTGTTACGGCGAAATGACAAACGAGAGAAATTCATGGCACCGAGTGCCTTGCGTCATGACACGCCGTGCCATACGTTGAAGGAGTCCGGGCTGTCCCCGCAAGCCCTCGGCCCGCGCACCCGGACGCCTGCGTCACAGGCAACCTCCGCGCCACAACGCGCTGCCGAAGCACCACCCTTCGCCGAACCGACGGCACCTCCACAAAACCCTCAGCAGCACCCGACGTAACCCTCAGCAGCGTCTCCCCTCAGGACGCTCGTCGCCGGAGGCACCACCGTGAAGGAAATCCTGGACGCGATCCAGTCGCCGGACTCCACGTCCGCCGACTTCGCCGCACTGCCGCTTCCCTCCTCGTACCGCGCGGTCACCGTGCACAAGGACGAGACGGAGATGTTCGCGGGCCTCACCACCCGCGACAAGGACCCCCGCAAGTCGCTCCACCTGGACGAGGTCCCTCTGCCGGAGCTCGGCCCGGGCGAGGCGCTGGTCGCCGTGATGGCGAGTTCCGTCAACTACAACTCGGTGTGGACCTCGATCTTCGAGCCGCTGCCGACCTTCGGTTTTCTGGAGCGCTACGGCAAGCTCAGCGAGCTCACCAAGCGCCACGACCTGCCGTACCACATCATCGGCTCCGACCTCTCGGGCGTCGTCCTGCGCACCGGCCCCGGCGTCAACGCCTGGAAGCCCGGTGACGAGGTCGTCGCGCACTGCCTCTCCGTCGAGCTGGAGTCGAGCGACGGCCACAACGACACGATGCTCGACCCCGAACAGCGCATCTGGGGCTTCGAGACCAACTTCGGCGGACTCGCCGAGATCGCCCTCGTCAAGTCCAACCAGCTCATGCCCAAGCCGGGCCATCTGAGCTGGGAGGAGGCCGCCGCCCCCGGCCTGGTCAACTCCACCGCCTACCGGCAGCTCGTCTCCCGCAACGGCGCCCAGATGAAGCAGGGCGACAACGTCCTCATCTGGGGCGCCAGCGGCGGACTCGGCTCCTACGCCACGCAGTTCGCGCTCGCCGGCGGCGCCACCCCGATCTGTGTCGTCTCCTCGCCGCAGAAGGCGGAGATCTGCCGGAAGATGGGCGCCGAGCTGATCATCGACCGCACCGCCGAGGACTACAGGTTCTGGAAGGACGAGCACACCCAGGACTCGAAGGAGTGGAAGCGTTTCGGGAAGCGGATCCGCGAACTGACCGGGGGCGAGGACGTCGACATCGTCTTCGAGCACCCAGGCCGCGAGACCTTCGGCGCCTCCGTCTACGTCACCCGCAAGGGCGGCACCATCGTCACCTGCGCCTCGACCTCGGGCTACGAGCACCAGTACGACAACCGCTACCTGTGGATGTCCCTGAAGCGGATCGTCGGCTCCCACTTCGCCAACTACCGCGAGGCATGGGAGGCCAACCGGCTCGTCGCCAAGGGCAGGATCCACCCGACGCTGTCGCGGGTCTACTCCCTGGCGGAGACCGGGCAGGCCGCGTACGACGTGCACCGCAACCTCCACCAGGGCAAGGTCGGTGTGCTGTGCCTCGCCCCCGAGGAGGGCCTGGGCGTGCGCGACGAGGAGATGCGCGCCCAGCACGCCGACGCCATCAACCGCTTCCGGAACATCTGAGGGCCGACAGATGACAGAGCGTCAGACTGCGCCTGCGGCTGCGGGCAGAGAGCGCCCTCAGCCGCAGGCGCAAAAAGAAAGGGACCGGCCGTGGCTCATGCGCACGTACGCCGGTCACTCCACAGCCGAGGCGTCCAACGAGCTGTACCGGCGCAACCTCGCCAAGGGCCAGACCGGTCTGTCGGTCGCGTTCGACCTGCCGACGCAGACCGGCTACGACCCCGACCACATCCTCGCCCGAGGCGAGGTCGGCCGGGTCGGGGTCCCCGTCTCGCACCTCGGTGACATGCGCCGGCTGTTCCAGGACATCCCCCTGGAGCAGATGAACACCTCGATGACGATCAACGCCACGGCCATGTGGCTGCTGGCGCTCTACCAGGTCGTCGCGGAGGAGCAAGGTCTCGACGAGGAGGCCATCACCAAGCTCCAGGGGACGACCCAGAACGACATCGTCAAGGAGTACCTGTCGCGGGGCACTCATGTGTTCCCGCCGGGGCCGAGTCTGCGTCTGACGACGGACATGATCGCGTACACGGTCTCCCACATCCCCAAGTGGAACCCGATCAACATCTGCAGCTACCACCTGCAGGAGGCGGGAGCCACTCCGGTCCAGGAGATCGCGTACGCCATGTCGACGGCCATCGCGGTCCTCGACGCCGTGCGTGACAGCGGGCAGGTGCCGCGGGAGCGCATGGGTGATGTCGTCGCCCGTATCTCCTTCTTCGTGAACGCGGGCGTCCGGTTCGTCGAAGAGATGTGCAAGATGCGGGCGTTCGGGCGCATCTGGGACCGGATCACGCGGGAGCGGTACGGCATCGAGAACCCCGAACAGCGGCGCTTCCGGTACGGCGTCCAGGTCAACTCCCTCGGGCTGACCGAGGCGCAGCCGGAGAACAACGTCCAGCGGATCGTGCTGGAGATGCTCGCCGTGACACTGTCGAAGGACGCACGCGCGCGTGCCGTGCAGCTGCCCGCCTGGAACGAGGCGCTGGGGCTCCCCCGGCCCTGGGACCAGCAGTGGTCGCTGCGCATCCAGCAGGTGCTGGCGCACGAGAGTGATCTGCTGGAGTACGAGGACATCTTCGAGGGCTCGAAGGTCATCGAGGCGAAGGTGGCCCAGCTGGTCGAGGAGTCGTTCGCCGAGATCGACCGCATCCAGGAGATGGGCGGCGCGATGGCGGCCGTCGAGTCGGGGTACCTGAAGTCGCAGCTCGTCGCCTCGCACGCGGAGCGCAGGGCCCGTATCGAGTCCGGTCAAGAGAAGATCGTGGGCGTCAACATCTTCGAGACGACCGAGCCGAACCCGTTGACGGCCGACCTGGACACCGCGATCCAGACGGTCGATCCGGCGGTCGAGGCACGGGTCATCGAGTCGATACGGCACTGGCGCGACACCCGCTACCAGCCCCCCTTCAACCACCCGCGCCCCTGCAAGGCGCTGGAGAAGCTCAAGGAGGCCGCCGCGGGCACCGCCAACCTCATGGAGGCCACCCTGGAGTGCGCCCGCGCCGGTGTCACGACCGGCGAGTGGGCCGGGGCCCTGCGCGAGGTCTTCGGGGAGTTCCGTGCCCCCACCGGTGTCTCGTCCGCGCCGGTCGCGGTCACCGCCGAGGAGGGCACAGCGATGGCCGACGTCCGCCGCAGGGTCGACGCGACCGCCCGTGACCTGGGCGTCGGCAAGCTCCGCTTCCTGGTGGGCAAGCCGGGCCTGGACGGGCACTCCAACGGGGCCGAGCAGATCGCCGTGCGGGCCCGGGACGCCGGGTTCGAGGTGGTCTACCAAGGCATCCGGCTCACGCCCGAGCAGATCGTGGACGCGGCCCTCGCCGAGGACGTGCACGCGGTCGGCCTGTCCGTCCTCTCCGGCTCGCACGCCCAGCTCGTCCCGGACGTGCTGGAGCGGCTGCGCGAGGCCGGTGCGGCCGACATCCCGGTGATCGCCGGCGGGATCATCCCGAACGGCGACGCCGAGCAGCTCAGGGCCACCGGAGTGGCCGCGGTCTTCACCCCGAAGGACTTCGACATCACCGGGATCATCGGCCGTATCGTCGACGAGATCCGCAAAGCCAACAAGCTCGACCCCCTGGAGGTCCCCGCATGACCAGCCCCGTCCCTCAGGTGAACCGCCTTCGCCCGCGGCGCTCCTGCCTCGCGGTGCCGGGCAGCAACCCCCGCTTCCTGGAGAAGGCCCAGGGCCTCCCCGCCGACCAGGTCTTCCTCGACCTGGAGGACGCGTGCGCCCCGCTCGCCAAGCCCGAGGCGCGGCACACGATCGTCAAGTTCCTCAACGAGGGCGACTGGACGGGCAAGACGCGGGTCGTGCGCGTCAACGACTGGACGACGGAGTGGACGTACCGCGATGTCGTGACCGTCGTCGAGGGCGCGGGCCCGAATCTCGACTGCATCATGCTGCCGAAGGTGCAGGACGCCCAGCAGGTCGTGGCGCTGGACCTGCTCCTGACCCAGATCGAGAAGACGATGGGCTTCGAGGTCGGCCGCATCGGTATTGAGGCACAGATCGAGAATGCACAGGGCCTCAACAACGTCAATGAGATCGCTCAAGCCTCTCAACGTATTGAGACGATCATCTTCGGCCCGGCCGACTTCATGGCGTCGATCAACATGAAGTCGCTCGTCGTGGGCGAGCAGCCGCCCGGCTACCCGGCGGACGCGTACCACTACATCCTGATGAAGATCCTGATGGCCGCCCGCGCCAACGACCTCCAGGCGATCGACGGCCCCTACCTGCAGATCCGCAACGTCGACGGCTACCGCGAGGTCGCCCGGCGCGCCGCCGCCCTCGGCTTCGACGGCAAGTGGGTACTGCACCCGGGTCAGGTCGAGGCGTCCAACGAGATCTTCTCGCCCTCGCAGGAGGACTACGACCACGCCGAGCTGATCCTGGACGCGTACGAGTACTGCACATCCGAGGCGGGCGGCAAGAAGGGTTCCGCGATGCTCGGCGACGAGATGATCGACGAGGCCAGCCGCAAGATGGCGCTGGTCGTCGCGGGCAAGGGACGCGCCGCCGGTATGCAGCGCACCAGTACGTTCGAGATCCCGGAGGCGTGAGGCGATGCAGTTCGGGCGCACCTACGAGGAGTTCGAGGTCGGGGCGGTCTACAAGCACTGGCCCGGGAAGACGGTCACGGAGTACGACGACCATCTCTTCTGTCTCCTCACCATGAACCACCACCCGCTCCACATGGACACCAACTATGCGGAGAAGACGACGGACTTCGGCAAGAACGTCGTCGTCGGGAACTACATCTACTCGCTGCTGCTCGGCATGTCCGTGCCGGACGTGTCGGGCAAGGCCATCGCCAACCTGGAGATCGAGTCGCTGCGGCATGTGGCGCCGACCTTCCACGGGGACACGATCTACGGCGAGACGACGGTCCTCGACAAGACCCCCTCGAAGTCCAAGTCGGACCGCGGGATCGTCTACGTCGAGACCAAGGGCTACAAGCAGGACGGCACGCTGGTCTGCGTGTTCCGCCGCAAGGTGATGGTCCCCACCGAGACGTACATCAAGGAGCGCGGCGGCGAACAGCCGGGCCGCCCGGAGCTGACCGCACCTGCGGAAAAGAAGACGGAGAAGTAGCCATGTCGCGACTCGCGCAGACCGCCGGCCTGACCGACATCCAGCAGGAAATCCTGTCCACCGTCCGGGACTTCGTGGACAAGGAGATCATCCCGGTCGCGACCGAGCTGGAGCACCGCGACGAGTACCCGCAGCAGATCGTCGACGGGCTCAAGGAGTTGGGTCTCTTCGGGCTGATGATCCCCGAGGAGTACGGCGGTCTGGGCGAGTCCCTGCTCACGTACGCGCTGTGCGTGGAGGAGATCGCGCGCGGCTGGATGTCGGTCTCCGGCATCATCAACACCCACTTCATCGTGGCGTACATGCTCAAGCAGCACGGCACGCAGGAGCAGAAGGACCACTTCCTGCCGAAGATGGCGCTCGGCGAGATCCGGGGCGCCTTCTCGATGTCCGAGCCGGGGCTCGGCTCGGACGTGTCGGCGATCACGTCGAAGGCGGTCAAGGACGGCGACGAGTACGTCCTGAACGGTCAGAAGATGTGGCTGACGAACGGCGGAACGTCAACACTCGTCGCCGTACTCGTCCGAAGTGACGAAGGACATACCCGTTCAGAAACAGCCACAGCACCCCACAAGTCGATGACGACCTTCCTCGTGGAGAAGGAGCCCGGGTTCGGGGAGGTGCGGCCCGGACTGACCATTCCCGGGAAGATCGACAAGATGGGTTACAAGGGCGTCGACACGACCGAACTCATCATGGACGGACTGCGCATTCCGGCGAATCGGGTGCTCGGCGGGGTCACCGGCCGAGGGTTTTACCAAATGATGGACGGCGTGGAAGTCGGCCGGGTGAATGTGGCGGCGCGTGGCTGCGGCGTCGCTCAGCGTGCGTTCGAACTGGGTGTCGAGTACGCCCAGCAGCGGCACACCTTCGGCAAGCCGATCGCCCAGCACCAGGCGATTCAGTTCAAGCTGGCCGAGATGGCTACCAAGGTCGAGGCCGCCCATGCGATGATGGTGAACGCAGCACGCAAAAAGGACTCGGGAGAACGAAACGACCTCGAAGCAGGGATGGCGAAGTACCTCGCCTCCGAATACTGCAAAGAGGTCGTCGAGGACGCATTCCGGATCCACGGCGGCTACGGCTTCTCCAAGGAGTACGAGATCGAGCGCCTCTACCGTGAGGCGCCGATGCTGTTGATCGGTGAAGGTACCGCCGAAATCCAGAAAATGATCATCGGGCGCAGGCTGCTCGAAGAGTATCGACTCCAGGGCTGAATGTCTGGTTCAGGATGTTTTCTCCGAGAAGAAGATCACACCCCGTCAGCCGTTCTCGGCCTCCGACTCGGCTGCTTGGCTTGCCCAGTTGTGGCCCGCGACCGGTACGATCCCCGGAAAGCCGCCGTCCCCCGTTACTGCGCGGCATCATCCGCTACGAAGGTCATCCATGCCCCACAGCCAAACCTCTGCACCACGCGACAGCCTGGCAGGCGTACGCCTCGCGCGCGGAGCATCGCCGTGGCTTCTCCCGACCGTCGCCACCGCAGCCCTCAGCCTGGTACGCGCGCGCAAGTCCGGCGCCGCCAAGGCCGTCGCCGTGCCCGCCACCGCGCTCGCGGCGGGCATGCTGTGGTTCTTCCGCGACCCCGAGCGCGAGATCGCCCAGGGCCGGGTCATCTCGCCCGCCGACGGAGTGGTGCAGAGCATCATGCCGTGGAAGGACGGCCGCACCCGCGTCGCGATCTTCATGAGCCCCCTCAACGTCCACGTCAACCGCGCGCCGCTCTCCGGCACGGTGGCGTCGGTCGAGCACATCCCGGGTGGGTTCGTACCGGCGTTCAACAAGGAGAGCGAGAACAACGAGCGCGTCGTCTGGCACTTCGACACCGAACTCGGTGACATCGAGATGGTCCAGATCGCCGGCGCGGTCGCTCGCCGCATCGTCCCCTACATCCCCCAGGGCACCAAGGTGGAGCAGGGCGACCGGATCGGACTGATCCGCTTCGGCTCGCGCGTCGACATCTACCTCCCCGAGGGAGTCGAGGTCGCGGTCGAGGTCGGTCAGAAGACCGTGGCTGGGGTGACTCGCATTGACCGTGATTGATCCGGAGACACAGACCGGCTGGGTGCCGGAGGCGGACGAGGACGACGAGGAGGAGATGCCTCTTTCTCTTCGCCTCTCAATAGCGGACACGCTGACGCTGGGCAACGCCACGTGCGGCTTCATGGCGGTGTACTTCACCACCACCGGCATCCTGATCCCGCACCTCACCGGCAGCCAGGAAACGGGCATGGCCCGGCACAGCGCCGCCACGGCGGTCATCCTGATGCTGTGCGCGGCAGTCTTCGACCTGTTCGACGGCCTGGTGGCGCGCAAGCTCCGCTCCTCCCCCATGGGCGCCGAGCTGGACAACCTCTCGGACCTGATCAGCTTCGGCCTGGCACCGGCGTACTTCGTCCTCGTCTACGGCATGGTCGCCGACGACGCGCACCAGCGGGTGGCGGCGGTGGGCGCGATCGTGGTGTTGCTGGCGGTCGTACTGAGGCTGGCGAGATTCTCCTGCGTGACGGTGAAGGACGGCACGTTCCAGGGCATGCCGTCGCCGTTCGGCGCGCTCACGGTGGTCGCGATCGTGCTGCTGGAGCTGCCCTTCGTGGCGACGCTGCTGGCGATCCTGGGTACCGCGTGGCTGATGGTCAGCCGCGTGGAGTACCCGAAGCCGCGGGGGCGCCTCGCGGTGGCGATGCTCTCCTGGATCGTGCTGTCGATGGGCCTCCTGGCGGCCTGGGCCTTCGGCGCCCCCAGCGGCCAGCTGCTCCTTCAGACGGGCTGCGCGCTCCAGCTGGTCATGGGCGCGGTGATCCCGCTGTTCGCCACCGCGCGCCGCGTGAACAACTTCCGTGACAACCGTCGTGAGGCACGGGCGGCGCAGCTGCCGTAGTCGTTCTGCCGTACACGTCGAAGAGGGCCCGGACCACTTGGTCCGGGCCCTCTTCGCGTCGGCCCTCACCGGGCACGATGGCGGTCCGGGGGCGCGCCCCCGGATGCCCCAGCCCAGCAGGCACCCGGAACTGCTGGACCGGCCTCTCGGTGTACCGGGGCGGTCGACGAACTCGCGCCGCCGGGGGGCGGGCAATCCGACGGCTCTGCACGCCGAGCTCGTCGATCCTCGCTGGTCGGCTGCGATCTGTCGGCGGGGCCTCTTCGCTGGTCCCGCTCAGGCGGCCAACACGCATCAGGCGCTGTCCTGGCTGATCACCTCCGGCCGCCGGACGGAGGCCGCCCGACCGGGTCTCGTCAAGCGCCTGGAGCGCGGGGCCCGGGTGGCCGACCTGATCGTGGGGCGGACCTGGCCCGCCTCCTGGAGGACCCACCCGCGGCCCTGCGGCGCTGTGCACCCCGGCTCCCTGGCGCAGCCGGGTGGATACGGCCTCGGTACCCGAGGCGGTATCGCCAGCGCGTCGCGCTGCTCGCCGAGGCGGGCTTCGCGCGGGCCTGGGCGACGCACGGCACGTCGTACGGCGGTGAGTCGAGCGGGTCCGGCCCGTTCGACTCACCGCGGACGGCTCACGCCTGGGGTGTGTACGCCTGTGCCACCTCGGACGCCTCCGCCTCCCGTACGACCTTCATGCCGCCCGTGACGGCCTTGTCCGGCTGGAGGATGACGCTCTCCTTGGAGGACGGGGAGGCCGGGTCGGTGAAGTTCTGGGGGACGCCGAAGCCGATGTCGAAGTCGTCGATGGTCAGCAGGGCCTTGTCCACGCCCTCCCTGGTGAGGTCCTTGCTCTCGCAGGCCTTCTTCAGGGCCTCGCCGAAGACGGCGGCGGCGGTCCAGCCGGCGACGACGCCGTTGTCGAGGGAGTCGTCCGGGTAGGCGGCCTGGTAGTCGGTGACGAGCTTCTTCGCCTCCGGGGTGTCACCGCCGATGGGGAGCGAGGGCGAGGCCACGTAGTAGTTCTGCGCGAGGGCCGGGCCCGCCTGGGTGGCCAGGAGCTGCGGGGCGAAGGCCGAGTTGTTGCCGATGATCGGGACAGCGAAGCCACTGGCCGCGGAGACGCCGACGAGGGAGGCTGCCTGGCGCGGGCCCGCGCTGATCACGACGGCGTCTACCCCGGCCTTGCGCAGGGCCGTGACCTGGGCGGTCATATCGTTGTCGGTCGGTTTGATCTTCTGCTCGACGATGGTCAGACCGGACTCCTCCGCCATGTGCTTGGCGCCGGCGAGGGCGCTCTCGCCGTAGTCGCCCTCGAAGTACACGTGCCCGATCTTGTCGCCCTCCTTGATGCCCTTCTCCTTCATCAGGAAGTCGAGGGCGTTGATCGTCTCGACGGCGTACGTGGAGCCGATGACCCGGATGTACGGGCTGCCGAGCAGCGAGTCCGCCCAGGCCTGCGGCAGCACGAGCACCTTGTCCTGGCCGTCGATGCGCTGCTTGACAGCGGCGACGAACGGCGAGCCGATGAACTGGGCGAAGCCGAGCACCTCCGGCTCCAGCTCGGTGTACCCGGAGACGGCCTTCTGCGGGTCGTAGCCGTGGTCGCGGACGGAGAGGGCCACGTTGTAGCCGCAGACACCCCCGTCGGCGTTGAGCTGCTTCACGTACAGCTGCTGGGCCTGGGTGACGCTCTTGCCGAGGGTGGCGTACACGCCGGTCATGTCGGTGAGCACACCGAGTGTGATCGTCTTGCCGGAGATGCCCTCACCCGTCTTGACCCCGCCTGTGGCCTGCTGGTCGTCACTGTCGTCGTTGGCCTTGGAACTGCACCCGGCCAGCACGAGCAGCGCCGCGAGCGCGCCGGCGGCCACCCGGGCCATGTGTGTCGTCCTCATCGTTCCTCCCCTGATTCCCCTGGGTCGTGCCTGACGCGACGCCGGGCGGCCACCCTGACCAGGCCGCCCGGCATGAAGAGCACCACCGCGACAACGGCGGCGCCGTAGAGGTACCGGGACGCCTCGCCCGGTGCGATCCCGCCCGTGCCGGGGGCGGAGACCAGGGGCAGCGCGTCGCTGTAGCGGGTCAGCAGCTGCGGCAGCAGGGAGACGAAGGCGGCGCCGACCACCGCGCCGGAGACCGAGCCGAGTCCGCCGATCACGATCATGGCGAGGTATTCGAGGGAGAGCGTGATGCCGAAGTAGTCCGGCACCGTCCGCTGGAACACCAGTGCCAGCAGGACCCCGGCGAGCCCCGCGTACATCGAGGACAGGACGAAGACGGCGGCCCGGTAGCGGGCCACGGGCACGCCGATCACCCCGGCGGCGATGCGGTGGTCGCGGATGGCGTTCATGGCCCGGCCCGGCCGGCCGCGCAGCACTCCGCGCGCGAACAGCCCACAGCCCAGCAGCAGCACCAGCCCGACGTACCAGAGCTTCTCCGCCGACCCGAACGGCACGGCGGCCACGACGAGCTCGCTGTCGTCGAAGGTGAGGCCGAACAGGCTCAGCGGCGGTACGTCACGGCCGTTGAAGCCGCCGGTCAGGTCGCGGGCGTTGAACAGCACATGCTGCCCGATGAAGATCAGCGCGAGGGTCGCGATGCCGAGGTACGCCCCGCGCAGGCGTCCGGCGATGGGGCTGAAGAGGCCGCCCGCCGCACCCGCGACGAGGACGGCGAGCCCGGCCGCGAGCCAGGTCGGCAGGCCGAGCCCGGCGAGCCCGTCGCCCCCGTCCGCGGCGAACACGCAGTAGCCGTACGCGCCGACCGCGAGGAAGAAGGCGTGCCCCATGGAGAGCTGGCCGGTGGCTCCGGTGAGGAGGTTGATGCCGATCGCGCCGATCGCGGCGGCCATCGCGAAGAGGCCCGCCTGGAGCCAGAAGCGGTCGAGGTAGAAGGGGAGAGCGAGGAGGACGACGGTGCCGGCGGCCCAGATGTACCACGAGGGGCGGCCGAGCTTGTACGTCGCTCTGTGGGTGAGGACCTCAGACACGGGCCAGCTCCTTCGTGCCGAACAGCCCGGCGGGCCGGATGAGCAGGATGACGGTCATCACGAGGTACGGGGCCAGGTCGCCGAGCCCCCGCCCGAGGAAGGTGAGTTCGCTCTGATAGCCGGTGGCCAGCGACTCGGTGACCCCGACGAGCAGTCCGCCGACGAGGGCGCCGGTGGTGGAGTCGAGGCCGCCGAGGATGGCGGCCGGGAAGGCTTTGAGCGCGGCCAGCGACGTGGCCCGCTCCAGCCCCGGCGTCGGGAAGACCGTCAGGAACAGCGCCGCCACGGCCGCGAGCCCGCCCGCCACGGCCCAGGCACCCAGTGAGACCCTCCCGAGCCGTACGCCCATCAGCGCCGCCGTCTCCGCGCTCTCGGCGGCGGCGCGCATCGCGACGCCCCAGGAGGTGTAGCGGAAGGCGAGCAGGAACGCGGTGATGAGCAGGGCCGCGGCCACGAACGCGGCGATGCGGGTGTGCGCCAGGGAGATGGAGCCGATCGTGAGGACGGCGTCGCCCCACGGGTCGCCGAGGGCGAGGACGTCCGTGCCGATGCGGCGGGTCAGTTCGGTGGTGAGCAGGATGTCCACGCCGATCGTGACGATGGCCAGCACGCTGTGGTCGGCTCCCCGGTACCGCCGCATCACCAGGAACTCCACGGCCGCCCCCACCACGGCCGCGCCCGCGATCCCGGTGAGCAGCGCGGGCCAGAAGCCGATGTCGTCGTGGAGGGTCGCGGTGATGTACCCGCCCGCCAACAGCAGTGACGCGTGGGCGAAGTTGACGACCTCGGTGGCCCGGAAGATCACCACGAACCCGAGGGCGATGAGGGCGTACACGGACCCCATGGAGATGCCGTTGAGGAGCAGTTCGGCGAACGTGGTCACTGTGCGTTCGCCTCCCCCAGGTAGGCGCGGACGACCGCCGGATCGTTCTGTACGTCGGCGGGGGCGCCGTCCGCGATACGGCGCCCGAAGTCGAGTACGGTCACCGCGTCGGCGAGCCGCATCACCACCCCCATGTCGTGTTCCACCAGCACGATCGAGATGCCGAGGCTGTCGCGGACTCCCGCGATCACGGCGGCTGTCCGCCGCCGCTCGTCGGCGGTCATACCGGCCACCGGCTCGTCCAGGAGCAGCAGCCGTGGCTCCATGCACAGCGCGCGAGCGAGTTCGGCGAGCTTCTGCTGCCCGTACGGGAGGGAGCCGGCCGGGCGGCCGAGATACGTCTGGATGCCGACGAACTCCGCGATCTCGCGGACCCGTTGGCGGTGCCTGTGCTCCTCACGGGCCGCCCACGGAAGCCGGAGTCCCGCCGCCAGGAAGCCCGTTCGGGTGAGCCGGTGCCGGCCGAGGAGCAGGCTGTCCTCGACGGTGGCCAGCGGCGGCAGGGCGAGATTCTGGAAGATCCGGGCCACCCCGAGATCGGCGATGCGGTGCGGAGGCATGCCGGTCAGCTCGTGCTCGCCGAAGTGGACGGTGCCCGCGGTGGCGCGGTAGACGCCGGAGAGGACGTTGAAGCAGGTGGACTTTCCGGCGCCGTTGGGACCGATGAGGGCGTGGACGGTGCCGGGGCGGACGGTGAAGGTGACGGAGTCGAGGGCGGTGAGACCGGCGAAGCGGACGGTCAGCTCTCTGACGTGGAGGGGAGGGACCGGGGTCCCCTGGGATGCCTCGGACGGCTCACTCATCGGCTCACTCATCGTGGCTCACCCCTTCCACCGCGTCAGCGCCGGGTGCGTACGGCGGGCCCGGTCAGCGTCGGCGGCCGCCTCCTCGTCGACGACGCCCAGGTAGCGGCGGCGGACCTCGTCGGAGGAGGCGAGTTCCGCCGCCGGGCCGGAGAGGGTCACTTCGCCCACTTCGAGGACGTACGCGGTCGAGGCGAGCCGGAGCGCCAGCGCCGCGTTCTGCTCGACGAGCAGCACGGACGTCCCCTGTTCGTTGATCTCCCGTACGGTGTCGGCGATCCGCTCGGCCATCAGCGGGGCGAGGCCGAGGGACGGCTCGTCGAGGAGGAGCAGCCTCGGGGCGGCCATCAGGGCGCGGGCGACGGCGAGCATCTGCTGTTCGCCGCCGGAGAGCAGGCCGGCGCGCTGCTGGGCGCGTTCGGCGAGGACGGGGAACAGTTCGTGGACGCGGCGCAGGGCGGTGCTCCGGGCGGCGCGTCCGCCGGTGGCTCCTAGGGCTCCGGCGCGGAGGTTGTCGGCGACCGTCATCCGGGCGAACACCCGCCGCCCTTCGGGAACTTGGGACACCCCGGCGGCGACCACACGGTCCGGCGACAGCGCGTCGAGCCGCCGCCCGCCGAAGGAGACCGTCCCTGCGGTGACGGCGCCGCCGTGGAAGGTGAGCGTGCGGCTCACGGCCCGCAGCAGCGTGGACTTGCCCGCGCCGTTGCCGCCGAGCACCGTCACCACGGCTCCCTCGGGCACCTCCAGCGAAACCTGGCGCAGTGCGCGTACGGGGCCGTATCCGACCGACAGCTCCTGTACGACGAGACCGGAACCGACACCAACACCAGAACCAGAACCTGCCCCAGAGCCAGGGCCAGGACCTGAACCCGAACCTGAACCGCCCATGGCGCTCCCCCCTTTCCTCACCCGACGCGCCCTCGCCTTGTGGCCTCCTTCGGTGTGGCGCTCACGACAGCACCGGCGCGGGCGCCCGTCCACGGGGCGGGAACGAAACGCTGCGGGTGACCAGCGGGGGCGGCCGGGTGTTGTGCGCGCGCACAACACTGCGTGTCAGGGGCCTGTGCGCGGGGGCGTACCGGTGGCATCCTCCGCCCATGGGAGCGCGCAGAAGGCGTACCGGCCATGACTGGAAGCTGCTCGCGGAGTCCTGCGCGGCGCTGCTGGAGCGGGTGCCCGAACTCGTCGACGAGCACCTGGGGCGGCTCACCGAGCACTCCCCCGTCTACGGGCAGGTCATCCCGCACGACCAGCACTGGCGGGAGTCGGAGGAGGCGATGCGGATCGGCATCGAGACCCTGTCCGCGCCCCGGGACTCGCCGCGCCGTGACCTGGAGTACGCGGAGGACTCCGGGCGGCGGCGGGCCCAGCAGGGGTTGCCGCTGGAGCTGCTCGTCCACGCCTACCGCAGCGCGGGCTATCTGGTGTGGGACGCGCTGCTGGAGGGTGCCAACGGGCGGGAGCCGGAGCGGCTCGCCGCGCTGATGCGTTCCGCGACGATGGTCTGGTCGGCGATCGACGCGCAGGCCGCGGCGGCGTCGGACGCGTACCGGGCGACCGAGATGGAGCTGCGGCGGCGCACCGACGAGCAGCTTCAGGCGCTCCTCGACGCGCTTCTGGAAGGGCAGGAGGCGCCCGGGCTCGCGGCGCGGGCGGCGGCGGGGCTGGACCTGCCGGAGCGGGGGCCGTACGCGGTGGTCGTGCTGCGTGCCGATCGGCGGGAGTCGCTGCGGCGGCCGATGGAGGGGGCGGGGTTCCGTTTCATCTGGCGGATGCGGGCGGACTGCGAGGTGGGGGTGGTGGCTCTCGGTCCTGGTCAGGACCTCGACGGGGTGGCCCGTCTCCTGGAGGGGCGGTGCTCCGGTCCCGGCGGGATCAGCCCCGTCGTCGCCGGTCTCGTCGAGCTCGGCCGGGCTCGGCGGCTGGCGGAGCTCGCCCTCCGTACGTGCCCGCCGGACGCGACGGATGTCGTCCGTCTGGACCAGCGGATGCCGACCGCTCTGGTCGTCAGCCAGCCTGAACTTGCCGGGCGGCTCGTGTCCGGTGTCTTCGGTGCGCTGCTGGAACTCGAACCGGCCGATCGGGCGGTGCTGTTGGAGACGCTCGACGTGTGGTTGACCTGCGAAGGCAGTGCGGGGCGGGCGGCGGGGCGTCTGTACTGCCACCGCAACACGGTGTTCAACCGGTTGCGGCGACTGGAACAACTGACCTCGCGGTCCCTGGCTCGGCCTCGGGATCTGATCGAGATGACGTTGGCGTTGGATGCGTATCGGTTGTCGGGCGTGGGGCGGTGAGGGGGTGCCAGGGGCGGAAGGTGGCCGTTCGGTGCGGCGCCGGTCAGGTCAGGAAGTCGTGTGCGATCCGCTCCGCCACGTTCTCCAGGATCGGTCCGGCCTCGGCGATGCAGCGCTGGACGTCGGGCTCGACGTCGGTCAAGGGGTACACCCGGCGGATTCCGGCGCGGCCGAGGGCGTCGGGTCGCAGCGCGAGGCGGCCGCAGACGGCGATGACCTCCTTGTCTGCGGCGCGGGCGGCGGCGGCGACGCCGGCGGGGGCCTTGCCATGGAGGGTCTGTTCGTCGAGGGAGCCCTCGCCGGTGATGACCAGGGTGGCGCGAGCCAGGGCGGGCGCGAAGCCGAGGACGTCGAGCATGACCTCGATACCGGGTCGGAAGCGGGCGCCGAGGAGGAGGGCTCCGTAGCCGATGCCACCTGCGGCACCCGCGCCGGGAGCGAGGGCGTACTCGGCGGCCTCGGGACCGACCGACGCCTCCAGGGCGTCCGCGAAGTGGGCCAGCGCCGCGTCCAGCACCAGGACGTCGTCCGGCGTGGCCCCCTTCTGCGGCCCGTACACGGCGGGCGCACCCTTCGGCCCGGTGAGCGGGTTGTCGACGTCACTCGCGAGGACGAACTCAATCGAGGACAGGCGCGGGTCCAGGCCCGACAGGTCCGCCCTCGCCACGTCGCGCAACGCCCCGCCACCGGGCCCCACCGGCTCACCGTCCGTGTCCAGGAAGCGCGCGCCCAGCGCGGCCAGCATGCCCGCGCCACCGTCGGTCGTGGCGCTTCCCCCGACGCCGAACACGATCGTGCGCGCCCCGGCGTCCAGCGCGGCGCGCAACAGCTCCCCGGAGCCGTATGTGGAGGCCGTGAGCGGCGCGAAGACCCCGGCGGGCAGCCGCTGCAACCCGCTGGCCTCGGCCATCTCCACCACCGCCGTGCCGTCACGCAGCGCGAACGCGGCCGTGACCTCCGCGCCCAGCGGCCCGGCGACCCGTACCTCGCGCCGCTCGAATCCGGCGGCGACCGCCGCGGCCACCGTCCCGTCGCCGCCGTCGGCGACGGGCAGGGCCTCGACCTCGATCCCGGGCGCCACACGGCGCAGCCCCGCCGTCACCCGCTCCGCGACCTGCACGGCCGTCAGCGAGCCCTTGAACTTGTCCGCGGCGATCAGTACCCGCGGGGTGTTCGTCGGAGCGTTCGTCGGCTTTCGGTTCACAGCAGCGTCCGCCACCTTGCATTCCCCTGTTCTCTTGGGCCTTGCGCACGTCAAGGCAGTCGCGCCGCTGTGACCTTAACCGGAGGAAGGGGCCGCTGCCCAGGGTGGACGTCCCCGGCCACTAGACGTCAGCGGGACCTCATTCGGGTGCGGCGGTGCCGCGGGAGTCGTACAACTGGTGTGTCGTGGTGCCGTTGCCGCGGGTCATGCTGATGTGCTCCAGCACGTCCTCCAGGATGTCGAAGTCCCCCGTGAGAACGCTGACGTCGCCGGTCCGGACGAGGGGTTCGGCGGGTGCCGCGTGGGCGGGGGCCGCTGCGACGGACAGGAAAGCGAGGGGCGCGGCGAGGGACGAGGCCGCCAGCATGATCGTACGGCTCATCGAGTTCATGACACTCCTGGTAGCGGGTGGGTACGTACGGATCCGCGCGGTGCGCGGTGGCAAGCAGATGTCCGGAACCAAGCGGACGCCCGGCAGTAAACCAGACGAACATCTCATGCTGCCGCACACCGGGACGAAGGTTGACGCACCTCAGGACGGAGGTTGACGCGGTGAACGAGGAGGTTGACCGGGCGGAGCGGCGCCGGATTCGGTAAACCGGACGTATGACCCCTGTGGGCACCGATCTCCCCGACCGCGTCCTCGGGGGCTGGCTGGGCCGGATCGCGGGCAACATGCTCGGCAAGCCGGTCGAGCGAGGAGACCACTGGACGCGGGACCGCATCGACCGCTATCTGCGGCAGGCCTCGGCCCTGCCGCTCACCGACTATCTGCCGGAGCCCGTGCGCGAGAGCGACGACTTCGAGCTGCGGCCCGAGTGGCGCCAGTGCGTGCGCGGCCGTATCCACGGCAGCTGCCGCGACGACGACGTGGACTACGCGATCCTCGGCCTGGACCTCCTGGAGACCCACGGCTTCGGCTTCAGCACGGAGCAGGTCGGTGACCTGTGGCTGCTGCGGCTGCCGTATCTCCAGACGTTCACGGCGGAGCGGGCCGCGTACCGCAACCTAGCCAACGGGCTCAAGCCGCCGCTGACCGCCACGTACGACAACCCGTACCAGGAGTGGATCGGTGCCCTGATCCGCGCCGACATCTACGGCTGGACCTGCCCGGACATGCCCCGCCGCGCGGCCTCGCTGGCCCGCCGGGACGCGGCCCTGTCTCACACCGGCAACGGTGTCTACGGCGCGATGTGGGCGGCGGCGCTGATCTCGGCGGCGTTCACCGCGCCGACCGTGCGCTCCGCGATCGACACCGCGCTCACGGTGATCCCGGCGAGCAGCCGCCTCGCCCGGACCGTACGGCGGGTGCTCTCGCTCCACGAGGCCCGGCTGAGCTGGGAGGACACGCTCACCACCATGGACAAGGAGACCTCCGGGCTCGGCTGGATCCACACCGTCCCGAACGCCGCCGTCCTCACCGCCGGTCTCCTGTACGGCGACGGCGACTTCACCCGGACGATCGCCCTCACCGTCCGGGGCGGCCTGGACACCGACTCGAACGGCGCGACCGCGGGGTCGGTGGCGGGTGTGCTGTGCGGGGCCGACGCGATCCCGCCCCAGTGGAAGGTCCCGCTGGAGGACACCGTACGCAGCGCCGTGTTCGGGTTCGACGGGGTGCGGATCAGTGAACTGGCCGAGCGGACGGTGCGGTTGACGGAGGCGGAGGACCAGCAGGCCTAGCCGGTCCCGCGCTCCGGGACGCCGCCGCGGCTCGTTACCCTTCCAGGGTGACCACTGACGACTTCGCCACGTACATCGCGGGCCTCCCCCGCGTGCTCGCCGGTGCCGCCGCGCTCTTCCGGGACGCCGACGGGCGGGTGCTGCTCGTCGAGCCGAACTACCGGGAGGGGTGGGCGCTGCCGGGCGGCACGGTCGAGTCGGACGAAGGGGAGACACCGCGCCAGGGGGCACGGCGCGAGACCGCCGAGGAGATCGGGCTGGATGTCACGCTGGGGCGGCTGCTCACGGTGGACTGGGTGCACGGGACGGCGCGGCCGCCGATGGTGGCGTACCTCTACGACGGCGGTGTCCTCGACGAGGACACGTTCAAGGCGATCCGGCTGCAGGAGGAGGAACTGCTGTCGTGGCGGCTCGTGGCGCGGGAGGAGCTCCAGGAGTATCTGCCGGGGGAGCTGGGCCGACGCGTGCTCGCCGCGCTCGACGTGCTGGCGGAGGGCACGGGGACGGCCGAGCTGGAGAACGGCCACCGGGTGGCCTGAGGCCGCGGATTTCTCGCTGTTCGTCCTAGGGGGTGTTTCGAAAGTCCCGCACAGCACCCACGGCGCCCGGCACGCACTCTCGCCGCACCAGCCGAAAGCCCGAGTACGTCCAGTACGAGGGCTTTCGTCCGGCGCGCCGAGAGCACGCACCGGGCACCGCGGGCACCGCACAGGAACTTTCGAAACACCCCCTAGGGCCCGGACCGGCTCAGCCGGCGCAAGCCCGATGTCGCCATGTACACCCACTTCGCCGGCTCCAGGGCGTTCGGCGCGAACAGTCCCGGCTCGGGGACCTCGGCCGCCTGCCCGGTCGCCGCGGGCGTCGCCGCCGCCGTACGCAGCCGGCTGTCGGCCACCGAGTTGCCGCCCTCCCGGATGCGCACCCTGCTGCGCCGTACAGCGGGCGACGCGGGAGCCGCCGACTTCGACTTCGACTACGGATACGGCATCATCAACACCCCGTCGGTCGTGGAAGCCCTGCGCCGACGCGGCAAGAGCAACGGCCGCTCCTAGGAGGCCCGCGGCGCCCGAGAGCCGTACCGTCCTCGTCACCGTGCCCCTCTCGCCACGCGCGACCCTCCAGGACGCCCAGCGCCGGTTCGGCCTCGCCGACGACGAGGTCGACCCGGCGTACGGCCTGGTTCCCGTCGACCCGGTCCGGGGCACCTTCGCCCTCCTGGTCGTCGAGGAGGCATGGGCACGGGTCCAGGGGACGCCGGACGCCCGGGGCCGTACGCGAATCCCAGGATCGAGCCCTTCGGCCCGGTCCAGCCGGGCGCCGACGAGGACGGCGGCGAGGACGAGGACCGGGACGAGGGCAGCGGCGAGGGCTGACCCGCGGTCGGATATCCGCTCGCTCCTGCCCGGTCCGCGACCTACCCTCGGGCTCATGAAGAAGCCCCTCGTCGCCATCCTCAGTGGCGCCGGCGTCTCCACGGATTCCGGAATCCCTGATTACCGCGGGCCCAACGGGCTGTGGCAGCGGGACCCGGAGGCCCAGAAGCTCGTGACGTACGAGTACTACATGGGGGACCCGGAGATCCGGCGGCGCTCGTGGCAGATGCGGCGCGAGAACCGGACACTGAAGGCCGAGCCGAACGCCGCGCACCGGGCGGTGACCGAGCTGGAGCGGGCCGGGGTGCCGGTGCGAGTGATCACTCAGAACGTGGACGGACTGCACCAGCTGGGCGGGATGCCGGACCGCAAGGTGCTCGAACTCCATGGGACCGCGCGCAGCGTGCAGTGCACCGCGTGCCGTGCGAAGGCGCCGATGGAGGACGCGCTGGCCCGGGTCGCGGCCGGTGAGCACGATCCGCCGTGCCTGGAGTGCGGCGGAGTCCTCAAGTCGGCGACCGTGATGTTCGGTGAGCGGCTCGACCCCGTGGTCCTCGGCGAAGCCGTCGCGATCACCAAGGCCTGCCAGGTGTTCATCGCGGTCGGTACGAGTCTGCAGGTGCAGCCCGCGGCGGGGCTCGCCGGTATCGCCGTCGACCACGGCGCGCGGCTGGTCATCGTCAATGCCGAGCCCACCCCGTACGACGACCGGGCCGACGAGGTCGTACGGGAGCCGATCGGGACCGCGCTGCCGGCACTGCTGCGGCGGATCGCCCAAGCCCCCGAGGCCGCTTAGAAGAGGGCGCTCCCGTTCTCGAAGTCCAGCAGCCGCTTCTTGCGGTCCAGGCCGCCGCCGTAACCGGTGAGGCTGCCGTTGGCACCGACGACGCGGTGACAGGGGACGATGATGCCGACCGGGTTCTTGCCGTTGGCGAGTCCGACCGCGCGAGCGGCGGCCGGGTTGCCGAGAGCCTCGGCCAGTTCGCCGTACGAGCGGGTCTCGCCGTAGGGGATGCGGCGCAGTTGCTCCCAGACGCCGCGCTGGAAGGGCGTGCCGTCCAGGCGGAGTTCGAGGGTGAACTCCTTCAACTCGCCCGCGAAGTAGGCCTCCAGCTGTTCCTCCGCCTCGGCGAAGGGTGTGTCGTCGCTCCCCCACGCTCGGCTTCGCTCGCGCGGGGGGACCCCCATGCCGAAGGTCTCCTCCGGCGGGCGGTGGCGCTGGCCGGTCATGTAGAGGCCGGACAGGACGCCGTCGGTGGCGACGAGGGTGAGAGGGCCGTACGGGCTGTCGGTCACGGTGTGCTGCTTCATCGAATTCATCGAACGTCCTTACAGGAAAGCCCTTATACGGGAAGGAAGTTGATCGGGTGACCGTCGGTCGCCCACAGGTACTGGACCGCGTACGCCCGCCACGGCCGCCAGGCCGCCGCGCGTGCCGTGAGCGCGGCGGGCGTGGACGGCAGCCCCAACTCCTGTGCCGCGCGCCGGATTCCGAGGTCGGTGGCGAGGAAGGCGTCCGGGTCGCCGAGGGCGCGCATGGCGATGACGTCGGCCGTCCAGGGGCCGAAGCCGGGGAGGTCCAGCAATCGGGCGCGGGTCTCCGCCCAGTCGCTGTCGACACCCAAGTGGAGTGCTCCATCGGCGAGTTGGCCGACGAGCGTGGTGAAGGTGGTCCGGCGGCTACGAGGCATCGCCAGCGACTCCGGGTCGAGGGCGGCGAGTGCCCCGGGAGCCGGGAAGAGGTGGGTGAGGCCGCCCTCGGGGTCGTCGACCGGTTCGCCGTGCGCGGTGACCAGGCGGGCCGCGTGAGTGCGGGCGGCGGCTGTGGAGACCTGTTGTCCCAGCACGGCCCGTACGGCGAACTCCGCCTCGTCGACCGTACGCGGCACCCGGCGGCCCGGCGTCTTGTCCACCAGCGGCGCCAGCAACGGGTCCGTGCGCAGCTGCTCGTCGACCGCCACCGGGTCGGCGTCCAGGTCGAGCATGCGCCGGCAGCGGCTGATGGCGACGGGCAGATCGCGCAGGTCGCTGAGGGTGAGCCGGCAGGCGATGTGGTCGGGCCGCGGTGTGAGGCCGACGATTCCATGGCCGTACGGGAGGCGGAGGGTGCGCCGGTACGCGCCGTCGCGCCACTCCTCCACCCCGGGTACGGCGGTGGCGGCGAGGTGCCCGAAGAGGTTGTCGGGGTTGAGCGGGGCGCGGAAGGGCAGCCGGAGTGTCAAGACTCCGGGTGTGCCGGCGGCCCGCCTCGCGGGCACTCTCTCGCGCAGCGCGCTCGGGGTCAGTGCGAAGACCTCCCGCACGGTGTCGTTGAAGGTACGGATCGACGCGAACCCGGCCGCGAACGCGATCTCCGCCATCGGCAGCGCCGTCGTCTCGATGAGCAGCCGCGCCGTCTGCGCGCGCTGGGCCCGGGCGAGCGCCAGCGGCCCCGCACCCAGCTCGGCGAGGAGCTGCCGCTCGATCTGCCGGGTGCTGTACCCGAGCCGCCGCGCGAGCCCCGGCACCCCCTCGCGGTCCACCACCCCGTCACCGATGAGCCGCATCGCACGGGCCACGGCATCCGCCCGCTGGTTCCACTCCGGCGAACCGGGGCTCGTGTCCGGGCGGCACCGCTTGCACGCCCTGAACCCGGCCTGCTGGCACGCCGCCGCGCTCGGATGGAACGTCATGTTCTCCGCCTTCGGCGGCACGGCCGGACAGCTCGGCCGGCAGTAGATCCCCGTCGTCAGAACCGCCGTGAAGAACCACCCGTCGAACCGCGCGTCCTTCGACCGCACGGCCCGCACGCAGCCCTCGATGTCACTGTGCATCCCGTTCCGCATGGCTCAAGCATCGGCCACCCTTGGCACCAGGGCTGGCGAGAATCCGACATCAATGTGGGACGCCCTGTAGCCAGCGGGTGGCCCGGCAAGGGGCGTGGGGCTGTGACATTTTGCGGCTCCGCCGCGTGGACGCGACAAGCCACAAACAACCCGCAGCCGCCCGACTTACCTATCGCCCCTCCCCCTCAGGCCCCCCCACAGCCTTCCGCCACGCAGACTCCCGCAACAACCGCAGCCCATTCAGCCCCACCAACACAGTGGACCCTTCATGCCCCGCCACCCCGAGCGGCAACGGCAGATGCCACGCCAAGTCCCACACCACGAGCACGACAATGCACACCCCGGCGATGACCAGGTTCTGGACAACCAGGCGGCGGGCCGCACAGGACAGCCGCACCACCGCAGGGATCGCCGTCAACTCATCCCGCACAACAACCGCGTCCGCCGTCTCCAACGCAAGATCAGACCCCGCACGCCCCATCGCCACCCCCGAATGCGCAGCGGCCAGCGCCGGCGCGTCATTGACGCCGTCACCGACAAAGAGCACCTTGCCCGAGCCCCGCTGAAGATCCCGTACGGCATCCACCTTGCCTTCCGGCAGGAGCCCAGCCCGCACGTCGGTGATCCCGGTGTCGGCGGCCACCTGGGCCGCGGCCTGCGGATTGTCACCGGTGAGCAGCGCGGGAGACCTCCCGGTCACAGAGGCCAGCGCGCCCACCGCAGCGGCAGCGTCATGACGAAGCCGGTCCGTCAGGGCGAGCGTGCCCACGGGGATGCCGTCCCGGGAGACGAGCACCACCGTGCCGTCACCGCCGTCCCCGTACTGCCCCGGCCGCCCGACCGTCACCACTCGCCCCTCGACAGTCGCGCTCACCCCCCGCCCGGGCAGAGCCACGAAGTCCTCGGCGGGGGCAATGCGCAGCGCACGGGTCCGGGCGGCGGCCACGACGGCGCGGGCCAGCGGATGTTCACTCGGATGCTCGGCGGCCGCGGCCAGGCCGAGCAGCGCGTCCTCGTCGAGCCCGGAGCCCGGCAGCGGACGTACGACCGTCACCTCGGGCGTGCCCTCGGTCAGGGTGCCCGTCTTGTCGAGGGCGGCCATGTCGATCTCGCCGAGGCGTTCCATGGCGACGGCCGACTTGACGAGCACACCGTGCCGGCCGGCGTTGGCGATGGCGGACAGCAGTGGCGGCATGGTGGCCAGGACGACCGCGCACGGTGAGGCGACGATCATGAAGGTCATCGCACGGAGCAGCGCGCTGGTCAGATCGGCGCCGAAGGCGAGCGGCACGGTGAAGACGGCCAGCGTGGCGGCGACCACGCCGACCGCGTACCGCTGCTCGATCTTCTCGATGAACAGCTGGGTCGGCGCCTTGGTACGGGACGCCTCCTCCACCAGGGTCACGATGCGGGCGATCACGGAGTCGGAGGGGTCGCGTTCGACGCGGACGCGCAGGGCTCCGGTGCCGTTGAGGGTGCCCGCGAAGACCTCGTCGCCGGGGGCCTTGGAGACGGGCAGGGGTTCGCCGGTGATGGTGGCCTGGTCGGCCTCGCTCTCGCCATCCAGGACTTGGCCGTCGGCGCCGATGCGCTCGCCGGGACGGATCAACAGCACGTCCCCGACGGCGAGTTGATCGGTGGGGACGGTCTCCTCGGACCCGTCCGGCGACAAGCGGGTGGCCGTGGTCGGCGCGAGGTCGAGCAGGCCGCGCACCGAGTCGGCGGTCCGGGCGGTCGCCAGGGCCTCCAGTGCGCCGGAGGTGGCGAAGATGACGATGAGCAGGCCGCCGTCGAGGACCTGGCCGATCGCGGCCGCGCCGAGCGCCGCGACGATCATCAGCAGGTCGACGTCGAGGGACTTCTCGCGCAGGGCCCGCAGCCCTTCGAGGGCGGGTTCCCAGCCGCCGGCCGCGTACGCGATCACGTACAGCGGGCCGTACAGCCAGGCGGAGACGCCGGCGAGATCCAGCGGGAACGCGATCAGGAAGGCGACGGTCGAGGCAAGGGCCCAGCGGGCCTCGGGGAGGGCGAGGAGGCGGGTACGGCGCCGGGGGGCCGTCGAGGAGGACGAGCGGACCGGGGATGCAGTGAGAGTGGCGGACACGCGGGACACCATACAGGAACACATGAAGACTCATTCATGCCTTCATGTGCGATGAGTAAGATACTCGCCATGGGTCATGGAGCCGTCACCGCCGCGCAGGACGTCACCCCTCGCGTGCGCCTCGACGCGGACAACGTCGCGAAGGTCGCCACCACGCTCCAGGCCCTGTCCACCCCCTCCCGCCTGCTGATCCTCGCGCGGCTGCGCGAAGGCCCGCTGCCCGCGACGGAGTTGGCGGCCGAGGTCGGCATGGAACAGTCCGCGTGCTCGCACCAGCTGCGGCTGCTGCGGAACCTGGGACTGGTCGTCGGTGAACGGCGCGGCCGTTCGGTGGTGTACGCCCTGCACGATCACCATGTCGCCGAACTGCTCGATCAGGCCGTGTACCACGTGGAGCATCTGCGGCTGGGCATCAGCGACACCCCCGAGGAGGACGCGGACCAGGCCTCACGCGCCTGACCGTGACGGAGTCGCGCGGGGGCGTGCGAAAGCCGCGGCGCGCGGGTTGGTCTTCGAGCCGCTCACAAATTCGAGCCGCTCACGAAAGCGCGGGAGCGCCGGTCGCGGGGCATCGCCGCCGCATCCGGCGCTCCGCCGAACCGGACGGCCGCTGTCTGCCGCCCGGTCGTCCGGCGCTACGCGGAGAACTCCCCCGCCGTCGGCCTGCGGGACGCCGCCATCGCGTCGCCGACGTCGGTGAGGGGGCGCAGCCGGTAGGCGTAGGAGTAGTCGCGGTCGGCGAAGAGCTTGAACTCGTCGTGGGTGTGCGCGCCCCAGCTGTTGTCGCCGCCCACGCCCATCTGCCGGTGGTTCAGGCGCAGGACGACCTCGTCGCGCGGGGTGAGCTGGTAGTCGTGGCGTACCCCGGCCGACAGGTCCTCCGGGGTGAAGTGCGAGGCGTTGACCTCAAGGAGGGGTTCGCCGCTGACGAGGAGACCGGTGCCGTGGCGGCCCGTGAGCGCGACCCAGCGGACGTCGGTCTTGTTGCCGTTCTCCTGCGGGCGGGCGTAGGGCGTCCACTGGCCGGAGACGGTGCCGGAGTACCGGCCCACGTCGGTGCCGTTGTTGCGGTCCCAGTGGTTCTCCTCGGGCCCGCGGCCGTAGTAGTGCAGGCACTCCAGGCGGCCCGGCAGGAAGAGCAGGGTGCCGACCTCGGGGATGTACGGCAGGCTCGCCGCGCCCGGGTGCAGGGTGTTGTCGACCTTGATCTCGCCGTTGCCGAAGACCGTATACGTGGTGGTGTACGTGGACTCGACGGTGGTGGGGAGCGTGCCGCCGACCTTGATCTCGACGGCCCTGTCGCGCAGCCCGCGCACGCTCACGTCCGTCACCTTGCGGCGCGCTCCGGCGTCGCGCCAGGTCTGGTTGCGTAGGTGCTGGCCGTTGCCCTTGTCGTTGTCGGTCGGCGCCCGCCAGAAGTTCGGCGCGGGCCCCGAGGTGATCAGGCGTACGCCTCGGGCCTCGTACGACGTGATGACGCCGCTGCCCTTGTCGACGGTGACCGAGAAGCCCCTGCCCCTGACGGTGACGGACGCGTCGCCGTCGACATAGCGCAGGGCCGGCACCCTCTCCAGCGGTACGGGCGTCACGGCGGGGCTGCCCGCGTCGAGGGCGAGTTGCTGCTTGGCGACCTCGAAGCCGACCTTCGCCCACTTCGTGGACTCTTTGGTGGTGAACGACAGTTGCAGGAAGTACTCCGTGCCGGGCGCCGGCCGGGACGGCAGCCGTACGGGCACGGTGATCTCCTTGCCGGCCAGCGGCCCGAGGTCCAGCTGATCACGGGTCAGCCTCCCGCGCCGTATGACCTTGCCGTCGGCGACGAGTGCCCAACTTCCATCGAACTCGCGGAGGTTGGTGAACAGGTACTCGTTGGTGAGGGTGACCGTGCCGGGGGCGCCCTCGGCCGGTGCGGCGTTGATCGCCTGGTAGATCTGCTTGACCTCGGCGGCCTTGCCGGTGTGGGCGCGGTCGGCGGTGACGATGCCGTTGGCGACGAAGTTCCCGTCGTTGGGGTTGTCGCCCCAGTCGCCGCCGTACGCGAAGAACGTCTTCTCGCGCGACCGCTTCTCGGTCAGTCCGACGGTGGCCGCGTCGAACCAGAACCGCACGCCCTCGTCCCCGGGGCCCCGGCTCCCTGAGGCCAGCTCGGCGGCGCTCAGGGCGCGGGCATACACGCGGGCCCGCCGGACGGTGCCGCTGAACTCCCTGGTCATGTTGTCGGCGTCGGTGGCGAGCGTGAGGCGTGCGGTGTTGCTGCCGGGTTTCCGGGTGGTGGTGCGGGTGGCCTTGACCGCGCCGTCGACGTGAAGGGTCAGGGTGCCCGCCTCCGCGTCGAAGACGCCCGCGATGTGGTGCTCGGTGCCCGTCCAGTCGTCCGGCAGCGCCCAGCTCGCGCTGACCCATTGGCCGCCGCCGTGGATGAAGAACTCCAGGTTTTCGTTGGTCTGCTTCAGGGCGTACTGGGTGTCGCCCTTGGCGAGGATCGGCTGGTGGTAGCCGAGCACGTGCGGGGTGACCCATGCCTCCAGCGTCAGGGAGCCGGTGAGGTCGAGGCTCGCGTCGCGGGCGAAGACGGTGCTGCCGGAGATGCCCTTGTCTCGGGTGAAAGTGCCGCTGGAGGCGAGGAGTTCGCCGCGCAGCCCGCCGGGGCCGGTCTCGGTCAGCAGCGTGCGCGCCGGGGTGGGCAGGCTCAGGGCCTGGTCCTGGAAGTCCCAGATCCAGCCGCCCTGGAGGACGTCGTAGCGGCGGACGATGTCCCAGTACTTCTTGAAGTTGCCGTTCGAGTTCCCCATCGCGTGCGAGTACTCGATCATGACGTACGGCCGGGTGTCGGCGGTGTCCCTCGCGCGGGCCTCGACGCGCGCGGGGCTGTCGTACATCTCGGAACGGATGTCGCTGATCGCCGGGCGGTCGTCGCCCTCGTACTGGACGACCCGCGTCGCGTCGTACGACTTGATCCAGTCGTGCATGGCGACGAACGTGCTGCCGCCGCCGGCCTCGTTGCCGAGGGACCAGATGACCACCGAGGCGTGGTTCTTGTCGCGGTGGACCATGTTCCGGGCGCGGGCCACGCACGCCTCGGTCCAGTCGGCGTGGTTGCCGGGGTACTCGCCGCGGATGCCGTGAGTTTCGAGGTTGGTCTCGTCGACGATGTACAGGCCGTACTCGTCGGCGAGTTCGAGCCAGATCGGGTTGTCGGGGTAGTGCGAGGTGCGGACGGAGTTCATGTTCAGCCGCTTGATGACCTCGATGTCCTCGACCATGTCCGCGCGGGTGAGCGACATGCCGCGGTCGGGGTGCATCTCGTGCCGGTTGGTGCCCCGGAAGGAGACGGGCTTGCCGTTGATCCGCATCAGCCCGTCCTTCAGCGCGAACTCGCGCAGGCCGACCCGGTGCGAGAGCGTCTCGATCATCCTTCCGGCACGGTCGCGCAGCCGCAGGACCGCGGTGTAGAGGTACGGCTGCTCGGCCGACCAGAGCTTCGGCGCGGGGACGGATCTGGCGGCCCGGACGGTGATGTCCTCGCCGGCCGGGCCGACGTCGGCGGTCTGCTGGAGCGGCCGGGACCAGACGGCGTGCCCGCGCGCGTCGTACAGCTGGGTCTCGACGGTGTACGACCCCGGTCCACCGTCGCCCCCGTAGGCGCGCACGCTCGCGGTGACCGACAGCTCGGCGGCCGTGTAGTCGTCGCTCAGCGGGGTTTCCAGCTTGAAGTCGCGCAGGCGCACGGCCGGGGTGGAGTACAGGTAGACCGAGCGGAAGATGCCGCTCAGCCGGATCATGTCCTGGTCCTCCAGCCAGTCGCCGTCGGAGTAGCGGTAGACCTCCACCGCGATCTGGTTGCGGCCGGGCTTGAGGTGCTCGGTGATGTCGTACTCGGCGGGGGTGAAGGAGTCCTCGTGGTAGCCCACCAACTCCCCGTTGATCCATACATAGTGGGCGGACTTGACGCCCTCGAAGTGCAGGAAGGTCCGCCGGCCGTCCCAGTGCCGGGGGAGCGTGAAGGTCCGCCGGTACTGGCCGACGGGGTTGTAGAGCGTCGGGGCCTTGGGCGGCTGCGGCTCCTCGCCCAGGCCGTTGGGGCCCCACCACGGGTAGGTGATGTTGACGTAGATGGGGAAGTCGTAGCCGTGCAGCTGCCAGGCGGAGGGGACGGGGATGGTGTCCCAGTCGCGGTCGTCGACGTCGGTGCGGTGGAAGTCGGGGTCCCGGTCGTCGGGGCGGTCGGCGTAGGCGAACTTCCACTTGCCGTCGAGGCTCAGCCGGTACGGCGAGCGCGTGCGGTCGGCGGCCAGGGCCTGTCCGACGTTCGCGTACGGCATCAGCGTGGTGTGCGGCGGCTCGGTGCCCACCTCGAAGAGGGCGATGTCGCCGTTCCACTCCGGGGAGCCCGGGGAGCCCGGGGAGCCCGGGGAGTCGTCCGCCGCCGCGCGTGCCGTGTGGGAGGCCCCGGACAGGGCGAGCGCACCGAGGACGGCGGCCCCTCCCTCCAGGAGACGGCGGCGACTGACAAGACGGTCCGTGGCAGACACATACGGGTTCGGCATGGCCGTGACCTTCCTCGGGACGACGTGCGGTGCGCGAACTGAGGGAGTGCGTCAGGTCCTGTTCGAAGTTGTCGATATACCGAACTCGGACTCCAGCAGGGCCGTTACTGTCGGTGGCGGCTCAACCCACCACGGCGGTACGGATGTTGACATCGTGTCGCAACACAACTGCTGGTGACGGAGCAGCTGTCGAGCCAGGGTCACCCTAGGACTCCGAACACAACCGAATCAATGATTCTGTCGGACTTTGTGTGATCCTGAGGTACTCCTCCCAACGACGGGACAGAAGGCCCGGCGGACGCTCGACGACACGGGCAGCCGTGACCGACCGTCCATGCTGGACTGCTCGCGCGTCAGGTCGAGTTCCACACCGCTGGGCAGCCGGTTCCACCAGTGGAAGCCATGCCGGGTCCCGTCGAGGGCTCTGCCGCAGCCAGTTCCTCACCGATCTCCGGCATGTCCGTGTCCGCGGGATCCGGATGCCGCAGTCGCTTCCTCGATACGGCGCCGGACCCGGTCGGCGAGTGCGGTCAGCCGCCCGGAGGCCACCGCCCGCGGCGCGACCGGGGCCCGGATGCGGCGGGCAGCCGACGGCAGCTCGGCCAGATCGGCGGCGAACCGCTCCCCGCACTCGGTGAGCGTCGAGCGCCCGCCGGTGCGCCGTCCGTCCCGCATCACGGTCTCCAGCAACGGCACGCCCCCATCAGGCGGCTGCTCATCGCTGAGCCCGATCACGTCGGCGTATCCGGAGCGACGGAACACCTGCTTCCGCCCGGGCGCGGTCACCTTCGCCGAGGAGAGCTTCATCACCGGCCGGCCGTCGTACTCGACCATCTTGTAGGCGGAGTCCAGAAACGGGGCGTCGGCCGAGACCCCGACCCGCGTGCCGACGGCGTAGACGTCGATCGGTGCCCGGGACCGGACCAGGTCGTGCACGGCGTACTCGTCGAGACCACCGCTGGCGATGATGCGGACGTCCGGCAGCCCGGCGGCATCGAGGACGGCCCGCGCCCGCACGGCCAGAGCTCCGAGGTCACCGCTGTCCAGCCGCACGGCCGAGCCGGGCCCGCGGGCCGCGTGGCCGAGGTCCCGCAGCACGCGCGACGCGACGCGCACGCCCGCCACGGTGTCGTAGGTGTCCACCAGGAACGTCACCGGGCCCGGGTGGGACCGGGCGAAAGCACGGAACGCCTCCTCCTCGCTGCCGAACGCCTCCACGTACGAATGGGCCATCGTGCCGACGGCGGGCACCCCTTCGGCGGTGGCGGCGGCGACGTTGCTCGTTCCGGTGAAACCCACCAGCGCGCCCAGCCGTGCGACCTGGAAGCCGGCCCGAGGGCCGTGGGTGCGCCGCAGGGAGAAGTCCACGACCGGGTGTCCCGCGGCGGCGAGTACACACCGTGCCGCCTTCGAGGCGATCGCCGTCTGGTGACTGACCTGATTGAGGACGTACGTCTCCACCAGCTGCGCCTGCGGAAGCGGAGCGGTCACCTCCAGCAGCGGCTCGCCCGCGAGCACGATCCGGCCCTCCGGCACCGCCCGCACCCGGCCGGTGAACTCCAGGCCGAGCAGCGGCACCAGATCGTGCTCAGGCCGGTGCAGCGCCGAGGCGAAGGCGGAGACGTCCTCGGGCCCCACCCGGAAGCCGGACAGGAAGTCCAGCACCGACTCCACACCGGCGGCGACCAGAAACCCGCGCTCGGGCGGCAGGTCACGGACGAACAGGCTGAACGTCGCCGGCTGGGTCATGTCCTCCCGCAGGTACGACATCGCCATCGTGACCTCGTACAGATCAGTGGTCGTCGCCTCGGACATTCGGCATCACCTCCTGACGACCGGAGCGGCGCCCCGTCCGCCGCTCACGCCGGGCGTCGCATGCGGCGCCGGGAGATCTGCGGCGGCGCTCGAAACGGAGCGCTGTGCCCGGCACCACGGCACCGACGCTTGTACGGCGAGTACCCCTCACACCTGCGAGCGAGCCGCCCGGATCGTGCCGGGAGTCCGTGGAGTGGGCATTGCGGATCGGATGGAGGGAGGCTGGAGACAGCTGATCCATGACCCCGGACAGCGGTTTCGATCGCCGAGAGCCGCGACCAGAGGGTTACCAGCGGAAGGGAGGCAGCCATGAAGGTCGGAGTGCTGACCGGCGGCGGTGACTGTCCCGGCCTCAATGCCGTCATCCGCAGCATCGTCCGCAAAGGCGTCCAGGAGTACGCCTTCGACTTCGTCGGACTGCGAGACGGCTGGCTGGGTGCGCTCCAGGGCGATGTCGTGCCGCTGGACATCCCCAGTGTGCGGGGAATCCTCCCCCGCGGCGGAACCATCCTCGGCTCCTCCCGCACCAACCCGTTCAAACACGAGGACGGGCTGCGACGCGTGCAGGACACCCTTGCCGCGCACGATGTCGACGCGCTCATCGCGATCGGCGGCGAGGACACCCTCGGTGTGGCCACCGAGCTGAGCCGTCAGGGGATCAAGCTGGTCGGCGTACCGAAGACCATCGACAACGACGTGTCCGGCACCGACTGCACCTTCGGCTTCGACACCGCCGTCGGCATCGCGACCGAGGCCATCGACCGCCTCCACACCACCGCCGAGTCGCACATGCGCGCCCTGGTGGTGGAGGTGATGGGGCGGCACTCCGGGTGGATCGCACTGCACGCCGGCGTCGCGGGGGGCGCCAACGTGATCCTCATCCCGGAACGGCCGTTCGACATCGATCAGGTCTGTGAGCAGGTGGAGAGCCGGTTCAAGATCAACTATGCGCCGATCGTCGTGGCGGCCGAAGGCGCCGTCCCCAAAGGGGGACAGATGATCCTCAGGGACCAGACGCTGGACGAGTTCGGCCATGTGCGACTGTCCGGCATCGGCGAGTGGCTGGCCCAGGAGATCTCGGAACGCACCGGCCAGGATGCCCGCACCACGGTCCTGGGCCACGTCCAGCGCGGCGGGACTCCCAGCCCCTTCGACCGATGGCTGGCCACCCGCTTCGGGCTGCACGCCGTCGACGCGGTCAAGGACGGTGACTTCGGCATGATGGTGGCCCTGCACGGCACCCGGATCGTCCGTCTGCCCCTCAGCGAGGCCACGGCGCAGACCAAAATGGTCGATGCGTCGCTGTACGAGGAGTTCGAGGTGTTCTTCGGCTGAATGCCCGGGCGGGCTGAATGCCCAGGCGCCCACCGGATCGCCGATCGCCGTCGGAGCTGCCGGTCCGCCGGTCCGCCGGTCCGCTTCAGCCGACGTGCGGCACGACGGCCACCGGGCAGCGGGCGTGGTGCAGTACGGCGTGGGTGACCGGCCCCAGTCGGCCCTCGGCCGCCCGCGGGTCGGTACGGCGGCCGACGACGAGCAGGTCCGCTCCCCGAGACGCGTTCAGGAGTGCTTCCGCGGGGTGGAGCAGCACGACGTCGGTGCGGACCGTCACCGCCGGGTACTTCTCCTGCCACCCTCGCAGGGCATCGGAGAGCCGCAGAATCTCCTGGTCCTCCCAGGTGGCGCGGTCCTCCTCGGTCACCACCAGCATCCGGGGGGAGACGGAGTCGGCAGGCAGAGCCCACGCCTGCACCATCCGTAGCTCTGCCCCGCGCGCCTCGGCGGCGAAGATCGCGAAGTCCGCCACCTCATGGACCGGGTGGTGCGCGTCGAAACCCGCCACGACTCCGGCAGCGCGGTCCGCCGCGCGCATCCCTTCCCCGAAGGCCCCAGCGGGCTGTGGGGGCACCAGCACGGCGGGGCAAGCGGATGCTGCCGCCACCCGCAGGGCCACCGAGCCGACCGCGAGACCGTCGAAGCCGCCCGTCCCCCGTGTGCCGACGACGAGGAGCCCGGCATCACGTGCCGCGGCGAGGAGTGCGGTGGCCGGGTCGTCATCCGTCTGCTCGCTTCGCACCTCGATGTCCGGGTAACGATGGCCGAGTTCGGCGACCGCCCGCTGGAGCATCCGCTCCCCCACGTGATGCAACGTATCCACGGCCGCGACCGACACGGCGGTGCCCGGAAGCGGTGGAGAGCCATGTACGAGGCGCAGTGGAACGCCACGCAGCGCCGCCTCCCGCGCCGCCCAGTCGGCTGCCGCCAGGCCGTGTTCGGACCCGTCGATACCCGCCAGCACAGGGTGACTCATCGTGCCCTCCTTCGCCCGGCGTGGAGTTCTGCGGGCGCCGCAGCACCCGTCCCTGCTTCCACTGTTCCACGGGCAGCACCACCCGGCGCCCGCAGCGCAGGCGGGGCTCCCGAAGGCCCCGGCAGTCGATCGGTCCTGCCGCCGAACCGCATCCGGGCCGCCTGCCGCAGCGTGCTGCACCTGGCTCGCACACCGGCGGACCGCCACAGCCTCCCGTTCGGCCGCGTACGCGATGTTCCGCCCGCACCGGCTCTGCCCGGCGAGGGTCGGCAGGGTCGGCAGCCGACGGCGAATTCGGCGTCGAGGCCCCCGCGCGGCGCGACCGCGCGCCGGCCTCCCCCTGCCGCCGCCCTTTCGGCCTCGCGCCCACTGCCCGTCGAGAGTGATACTTCGACTACGGAGAAGCTGGCGCGGACGGCGTTTCCGAGGCTGCCCGGCGCCAGTGTGCGACCCCGGGAGGCGACCATGCAGCACGCCGACAAGGCCGGCACGGAAACCGGCGCCATCCCCCGGACCGAGCAGGCCCCGGGCGGGGTGGAGCAGCTGGAACAGCGCGTGCGGAGCCTGGAGAAGCAGATGGACACTCTGGTGCAGGCCGTACGGGCTCTCACCGAGGGCCTGGAACGCTCCCCCGGTAACGGGGCCGGAGACGGCGACAGCAGCGCCCGGGGCGCCCGACTGGCCCACGAGATCCTGCTGTCCCAGGGCCTGTAGACGGCTGTCCCAAGGCCTGTAGACGGGCGGGGCGTCCGGAGGCGAGGGACCATGGCCGTCGCCATCGCCCTGGCCAGGGACACCCTGCTGGGCCGCGGCGTGGCCGAGACACTGGCACACGCCACGCCGCGGCCCCCTCTTCTCCGCCGCGGTGCGCAGAACGCGAGGGCCGCGGACCTGTTCCTGCTCAACCTCGCATGCTGTATCTCCGGCCGGGGTACTTCCATCGGCATCCCGGGCAAGGCCTTCTTCTTCCGGGCGCCGCCGCCGCGCCGGCCGGCCTCGGTACCGACGCGGTCGCCATGGCCGACAACCGTGCCCTCGACTCGACCGGCCCGGCGTGGCCCACGCCGACCTGTGGGACGCGGCGGTACCCGCGTGGCTCACCGGCACCATCCGCGCCCTCGCGAGAGACACAGACCTGACCTCGGTCGGCGACAGATTCACCTGCCACGTACTGTTCGACCTGGTCGACTCCATCGACGACTTCGCCGTCCACCCGGCTCTGCGCAATGACCTGGGCCTGCTCCGGCTGGTCACCCTCGACCGGCGGGGTGTGCGGCGCACCGAGGCCGTCCCCCTCGCCCTGGACCACTGCCACACCCGCCTCGCCGACAGCGAGCAGTACGACTGGATGGCCGACCGTCTCACCCACGCGTGCGCCAAGATGGGCACGCACGTCACCGACGAGGGTGAGCGCCTGGCCGTCACCTGGGCCTGCTCCGTGGCCCGCGCATGCTGACCGGCCGCCCACACCGGACCTGCCCCGGAACGGGTGCGCCGCGGCCAGTGAGCCGCGCGTGACGGTCACGGACCAAGCATCTGGCGACCGCGAGGTGGCCTGCGGTTGATCGCCCGCGCTTTGGGGACACAGGCAACGACGGGAACCCCCGAACCATGATTTCCGTCAGCGAAGCTGCACGGCGAACGCCTCGTACGCCCGCTCGTCGAAGAGGACGAACCGCACCTCCTCGACCGCCGTCCGAGTGGCCCGCACCGTCTCCACCGCGATACGAGCCGCGTCCTGAAGCGGCCAGCGGTAGACGCCGGTCGAGATCGCGGGGAACGCGACCGTGCGGGCGCCCAGTTCGTCGGCGACGCGCAGTGACTCCCGGTGGCAGGAGGCCAGCAGGTCCGAGCGGTCCTCGGACCGGCTGAAAACCGGGCCCACGGTATGGATCACCCATCGCGCGTCCAGGTCGCCCGCCGTCGTGGCGACCGCCTGGCCGGTGGGGAGGCCCTTGCCGTACCGGGAGGCGCGCAGGGCGCGGCAGTCGGCGAGGATGGCGGGGCCGCCGCGGCGGTGGATGGCGCCGTCCACTCCCCCGCCGCCGAGGAGCGAGGAGTTGGCGGCGTTGACGATGGCATCGACGGACTGGCGGGTGATGTCGCCCTGGACGAGAGTGATCGCGGTCATGGCCGCCTCTATACCAGCCCGCCGCGGCCATGGGGTGGTGCTCACCCCATGGCCGCGTCGCTCACCAGGCCACCGGCAGCTCCCGCACACCGTGGACCGAGCTCAGCGGCAGGGCGAAGTCCTCGGGCTCGGCGGTGAGGCGGAGGCCGGGGAGGCGGTCGAAGAGGGCGGGCAGGCCGATCTGGAGTTCGGCGCGGGCCATGGACTGGCCGATGCACTGGTGGAGGCCATGGCCGAAGGCCAGGTGGCCCGTGGTGTTCCGGCGGACGTCCAGGTCGTCGGGGTCGGCGAAGACGGACGGGTCGCGGTTGGCGGCCTGGAGTGCCACGACGACGCCCTCACCGGCGCGGATGCGGACGCCCGCGATCTCGACGTCCTCGGTGGCGATCCGCCGCAGGCCGGCGTGGGCCACGGTGAGATACCGCAGCAGTTCCTCGATCGCGTCCGGCCACAGCCCGGGGTCGGCGCGCAGGGCGGCGAGTTGCTCGGGGTGGCGCAGGAGGGCGACCACCGCCAGCGGGAACATGTTCGCCGTCGTCTCATGGCCCGCCACGAGCAGGAGCGAGGCAAGGCCGACGGCCTCGGCCTCGGTCGCCTCACCGGTCGCGACCCGCTCCGTCGCCAGCCGCGAGACCAGGTCGTCGGCGGGCTCGCGGGTGCGCAGCGCGAGCAGTTCGCCGAGATAGCCGTGCAGGGCCTTGCGGGCCGTGAGCATCTCCTCCGGGCCCGAGGCGAGGCTGCTGATCGACTTCGACTGCCGCTGGAAGAAGTCGTGGTCCTCGTACGGCACCCCGAGCAGCTCGCAGATCACCAGGGACGGCAGCGGCAACGCGTACGACTCCACCAGCTCGGCCGTCGTGGCGCCGTCCGCCGTCATAGTGTCGAGGAGCTCGGCGCAGATCCGGGCGATGGCGGGCCGCAGTTGCTCGATGCGGCGGAAGGTGAAGTCGGGGATCAGCATGCGGCGCAGCCGCGTGTGGTCGGGCGGGTCCATCATGAAGAACTGGCCCGGAGCGCGCGGCGGCGCCTGGGGCCGGAAGCCGGGGAAGCCTTCGAGGGTCGCGTCGGCGCTGAAGCGCGGGTCGGCGAGCACCGCCCGGGCGTCCTCGTGGCGGGTGATCAGCCAGGGGCTGTTCTCGCCCCAGACCGTCACGCGCCGGATCGGTTCCTCCGTCCGCCACTTGGCGTACTCGGGCGCCGGGTCGAGGAGCGGGCGCTCCGTAGGGAGAGAGTCGGGCAAGGGTGAGTACGTCATTCCGGTCGCCGTCCTTCGTTCCGTCCCGCCAGGGTCAGCAGCAGTTGTTTGACCTCCGTCGCCGCGTACGCCTCGCGCGCTTCCTCCGGCTCCGAGCAGAGGAGTACGGGTCCGTCGTCCGGGTGGGCGGGCTGCCGGCCGTGGCTGCCACTGACACCCGACGGGTCCAGCGGGACCGTGCTGATGCGGTAACGGAACCCGAGCTTCTTGCGGGCCACCTGGCCCACCGCGCGCAGCTTCACCGCGGGGACGGTCTCGTCGTAGAGCAGTTCGGCGGGGTCGTAGCCGGGTTTGCGGTGGATCTCGACCTGGCGGGCGAAGTCGGGGGCGCGGTCGTCGTCCAGCCAGTAGTAGTACGTGAACCAGGCGTCGGGGTCGGCGATCGCGACCAGTTCGCCGGAGCGTTCGTGGTCTAGGCCGTGGGCCGCCTTGCCCTCGGCGTCCAGCACCCGTTCCACGCCGTCGAGTCCGGCGAGGATCTTGGCGACCGCCTCCGTGTCGGCCGGGTCCCGTATGTAGACGTGGGCGATCTGGTGGTCGGCGACGGCGAAGGCGCGGGAGGTCCAGGGGTCGAGGTACTCCATGCCGTCCTGCGTGTACACGTCCAGCAGTCCGGCCCGGCGCAGGGCGCGGTTGATGTCGACGGGGCGGGAGGCGGGGGCGATGCCGTACTCGCTGAGCGCCACGACCGTCGCGCCCTCGCTGACGAAGTGGTCGATCAACGGGCGCAGGGCGTCGTCGAGCCGGCGGGCCTGGCGGGCGGTCTCGGCCGAGTCGGGGCCGGAGCGCTGGGGCTCGTAGTCCATCTGCGGGATGTAGACGAGGGTGAGGTCGGGGCGGTGTTCGTCGAAGACCTGGCGGGCGGCGCCCAGGATCCACTGGGTGGAGGGCATGCCCGCGTTCGGGCCCCAGTAGGTGAAGAGGGGGAACGGGCCGAGTCGGTCGGTGAGTTCGTCGTGCAGGGACGGCGGCCAGGTGTAGCAGTCGGGTTCCTTGCGGCCGTCGGAGTAGTAGACGGGCCGCGGGGTGACGGTGAGGTCGACATCCGCGCCCATGGCGTACCACCAGCAGATGTTGGCGACCTTGTAGTCGGGGTCGGACCTGCGGGCCGTCTCCCAGATCTTCTCGCCGCCGACGAGGGCGTTGTGCTGCCGCCACAGCAGGACTTCGCCGAGGTCCCGGAAGTACCAGCCGTTGCCCACCGCCCCGTGTCCGGACGGCGGTTCGCCGGTCAGCAGCGTGGACTGGACGGTGCAGGTCACGGCGGGCAGCACGGTGTCGAGCCGGGCCCGGAAGCCGCGCTCGCCGAGGGCGGCGACGGCGGGCATGTGCTTCAGCAGCTTGGGGGTGAGGCCGACGATGTCGAGGACGACGAGTCGCCGGGACGGGTCGGTCATGCGTGAGCCGGTCGTGTGCAAGTCGGTCATGCCGTGTCCTCCTTGAGGCCGAGTCCGGTCAACCGGGCGCGGGCCCAGTCCAGTTCGGCGGCGATTCCGGCGGCGAGGTCGGTGGGGGGCTCCGGCAGCACGGACCAGGTGTAGGTCTCGACCTCGATGTGGTCGCAGACCGCCGAGGGGCCGCCGAGGAGTCCCGCGAGGACATCGGTGAGCTGGTCGGCGGTGGTACGGAGCGGGGGTTCGGGGTCCGCGTGCAGCGGGGCGTGGAAGTGGACGCGCCAGGGGCCGGTGTCGGTGGGCAGGCCGCCGTCCAGGGCGTCCGGCAGGTCGTCGACTCCGAGCACCTGCCCGCCGGTCGCCGTGCGCGTCTGGTGCAGGAACTTCGGCTCCGCCAGCCGCCGCAGGGCCGCGCGGGCGGCGGGGTCCGCCGGGTCGTGGGCCTCGACGGCGCAGGACGCCTGGAGCTTGACGACGGGCAGCCCGGCGTCCGCGAGGCGGCGCAGGGCCGCGGCGGGCTCCTCGAACTGCACGGCGAGATGGCAGGCGTCGAGGCAGACGCCGAGCCGTTCCGGGTCGAGGCCGCCGAGTTCCCGTACGGCCTGGGCGGTGGTCTCCACGACGCAGCCGGGCTCCGGTTCGAAGCCGACCCGGACGCGGCGGCCGGTCTCCGCTTCGAGCCCGGCGAGTGAGGCGGCCAGCCGGTCGAGGGCGCGGCGGGCGGCCCCGGCGCGCTCCCGGGGCCACGGTGTGCGCCAGGCGAGCGGCAGGGTGGAGACGCTGCCCGACTCGGCGTCGTCCGGCAGGAGTTCGGCGAGTACGCGGGCGCAGTCGAGGGTGTGGCGCAGCCGGGCCTCGTCCGCCCAGTCGGGGAGGTAGACGTCCTTCTTGACGACCTCGCGGTGGAACCCGGCGTACGGGAAGGCGTTGAGGGTGACCGTCTCCAGTCCGCGTGCGCCGAGTTCGGTCTTGAGGTGTCTCAACGCCCCCGGATCGGAGACGAGTTGGGCGACGACGTCGCGGGCCAGCCACAGGCCGATGCCGAGGCGGCCGACGTCCAGCCGTTCGCGTACGGGCTCGGCGTGGGCGGCGAGCTGGGCGATGACGCCGTCGAGGTCCTCCGCCTGGTGGACATTGCTGCAATAGCCGAGGTGGACGGGTGTGCCGTCGGGGTGCCGGAAGCGCATCGGCCGCTCACGCTCCCCCGCGCCGTATGGAGTTGCCCTGGAACGAGGACGACTCGTCGGGCTTGGGCTCGTCGAGGGCCGGATCGAGGTCCAGGCGCCCGCTCTGCCCGTAGAAGGCGACCGGGTTGCGCCACAGGACCTGGTCCACCGCGTCGTCGCCGAAGCCTGCGGCGAGCATGGCGTCGGCGGTCTTCCGGGTCTTGAGCGGGTCCGAACGGCCCCAGTCCGCCGCCGAGTTGACAAGAACGTGCTCTGTCCCGTGCTCCTTGAGGATGTCGACCATCCGGTCCTCGCTCATCTTCGTCTTCGGGTAGATCGAGAACCCGGCCCAGCAGCCGCTGTCGAGGACCATGCCGACGGTGAGTTCGTTGAGGTGGTCGAGGACGACGAGCGAGGGGTCGATGCCCGAGTCGCGGACCACGTCGAGGGTGCGGCGGGTCCCGGCGGCCTTGTCGCGGTGAGGGGTGTGCACGAGGGCGGGCAGGTCGTGCTCCATGGCGAGGTTGAGCTGGTGGACGAGCGCCTGGTCCTCCTCGGGGGTCATCGAGTCGTAGCCGATCTCGCCGACGGCGACGACCCGGTCCTTGACCAGGTACCAGGGCAGTTCGTCCAGCACGGGGACGCAGCGCGGGTCGTTGGCCTCCTTGGGGTTCAGGGCGATGGTGCAGAAGTGCTGGATGCCGAACTGCGCGGCCCGGTACGGCTCCCAGCCCAGCAGCGCGTCGAAGTAGTCGTAGAAGCTCTCGGGCGAGGTGCGGGGCTGACCGAGCCAGAAGGCGGGCTCGACGACGGCCCGTACCCCGGCCGCGTACATCGCCTCGTAGTCGTCGGTGGTGCGGGAGGTCATGTGGATGTGGGGGTCGAAGATGCGCACGGTCAGGCTTCTTCCAGGGGGTCGTGGGGGTCTTGGGAGTCGTGGGGTTCTTGGAGGGGGGCGGCTTCGGTGAGTGCCCTCAGGGCGCGTTCGGCGGCCTCGCGGCGGGCGGGAACGGCTGACCGCGTCTCGGCCGTGAGCTTCTCCGCGACGGTGGGGAAGGCGCGGACCACGGGCCAGATATCGGCCGGTACGTCCCGTCCGGCGGCGATCCGCTCGTGTGCGAAGTCGGCGAGCATACGGGCGAGTTCGTGGTCCGCGCGGACGTCGAGCCCGGCGACACGGCCGAGCGGGATCTCGTAGAAGACGCACTTCAGAACGGCCTGGCGGTACTCGGTGTTGGGCAGATGCGCCGCCGCGTACGGGCCGAGGGCGGTCTCGATCAGGCCGCTGTCGTTGCCGCGCAGGGTCTCGCGGACGAGGGGGAGGGCGAGGTCGCCGAGAGGGGTCCTGTCGGGGGTGTCCAGCAGGGGCAGTGCGCGCAGGACGGCCCGCTGTTCGGCCGGGTCGCCGCGTCGGTGGAGGGGCGCGAGTACGTCCACGAGGGCCTGGCCGTGCAGGGGGATCGCGGTGAGGAGCGCCACTCGGGCGGCCTCGTCGACGGTCCACTCGGTGTTCAGGCGGGCGTGACCGCAGCGTCTTCGGGTGGCCGGGAAGAAACGTCGTACTGCGGTCGGGTCGGCGGCGACCGCCGCGATGGCTTCGTCGAGCCAGGCGCGGGCCGGCGCGTCGAGCGCGGCGGGGAGGAGGGAGAGGCCGGGGTGGGGTGGGGGTTGTGGGGGTTGTGAGGGCTGCATGGGCTGGGGAAGCAGGCTGGGGTTCGGTGCGGCCATGACGGGACTGCCTCCTGTGGGGTTGAAGGCACTGCTCTTGGGGGGCTGGACTTGGGGAGTACGTTCTTGCAGCCGGCGTGCTTCGTGGTGGTGTCGTGTCGTGGGGCTACGCCGCCGCGCGCAGGAACTCGATGGAACGGCGGGCGACTTCGGGGGCGTCGAGGGAGCCGCCCTGGATCTCCACGGAGACCAGGCCACGGTGCCCGAGGGTGCGGAGGGCGGCCAGCACGGGCGGGAAGTCGATCTCGCCGGCGCCGAATTCGAGATGCTGGTGGATGCCGCGCCGCATGTCCTCGATCTGCACGTTCAGCAGGCGCGGGGCGGCCAGGTGCACGCAGTCCAGCACGGGCCGCTCCTCCACGCAGTGGGCGTGCCCGATGTCGAGGGTGATCCCGAACAGCTCGTGTCCGCCCACGCGTTCGGCGAGTTCGAGGCAGCGCTCCACGGTGTCGACGAACATGTACGGCTCCGGCTCGAAGGCGAGCGCCACCCCGTACCGCTCCGCCAGCTCCAGCACGGTCCCGATCCCGGCCGCGAGCCGTTTCCACGCGTCCGGCTCCGGCAGCCCGTCCGGCGCGGGCCCGCTGCACAGGTGGACGGTGGGCGAGCCGAGGTCGGCCGCGATGCGAACGGCCCGTCGCAGCAGGTCGATCCGCCGTTCGGAGCCGTCCGACATCAGGGTCGGCAGGTGTTTGCCCCGGGGGTCGAGGAAGTAGGGGGCGCCCGTCTCCACCGTGACGTCCAGTCCGAGGCGGGTGAGCCGGCGGTCGAGCACGGCCAGGTGCCGGGGCAGGTCGTCGGCGTACGGGTCGAGGTGGACGTGGTCGAGGGTGAGGGCGACTCCGTCGTAGCCGAGGTCGGCGAGGACATCGAGGGCGTCGCTCAGACGATGGTGGGTGAAGCCGTTGGTGCCGTAGCCGAATTTCAGGGCGGTGGGGGCTGCGCTCATGCTGACGGTTCCTCGTGCGGAGGTCTCGGACGGACAAGCGGGTGCGGGGAAGTGCGGGGCGTTCCCGCGCCGTGCGGCGAACGTGTGTGCCGGGCGGCGTGGGGCCTGCCCGTACTTCCCCCGGGGTCGCTCAGGTGGGGGAAATGCGCCGGGCCAGCCGTCGCGCGAGGGGGTGGACCACGCCGAGCAGCGCGGCCGCCGCCGGTGCCCCGCCGCGCGCGGTCAGGGAGGTCTGCAGGGGCATCAGTCCGAGGATCCCGGCGCCCACGGCCCGCCGTACGTTCTCGCCCGACGGCTCGCGTACGGCGCGTGCCTGGGCCGTTCCGTAGGTGCCGAGGTAGGCGAGGGCGCCCGCGGCGACGAGGCCGGTGCGGAGGGTGGCGGACGGGGTCGTCGCACGTGGGGTGGCCGCGGACCCGGTGTCTCCGGCGGTTCGCAGGGCGGCGGCCGCCGTGCGCACGGTGGGGATCGCCGTGGCGAGGGCGGTCGCCGTGGAGACGGCGAGGGTCGTGGCCGGGAGGCGGGCGGGCGCGCCCGAGATCTCGTGGCGGCTGAGGGCGGTCAGCGTGTACGTGTGGGCGCCGACCAGCGCGGCCGGGACGGCACCCCGCCGCAGCGCCGTCGCGGCCCCGGTCGTGCCGTGCGGTGCCGTACCGGGGACCAGCGCTCCCGCGAGGACGTCCAGGGCGCGGGCCCCGGCCATCGCGGCCGGACCGGCCGGGGTGGACTTGAGCTTGAGGTCGTACGCCCACACCAGTCCCGTCAGGGGAAGCGCGCCCATGAGGCTGCGTCGTCCTCCCGAGGCGGCGGCGAGGCCGAGTCCCGCGGCGGTCAGGGCGCCGGCCACGGCGAGGGCGGTGCGGCGTGGGACGCGGCCCGAGGGAACGGGACGTTCGGGGCGTTCGACGGCGTCGACGGTGGCGTCGGCGTAGTCGTTGAGGGCCATGCCGGCCCAGTAGAGGCAGACGGACGATCCCATGACGCCGAGCGTGCGTAACCCTGTCGGGCGTCCGGCGGCGGCTGCTCCCGCGAGCACATCACCGGGGACACTCAGTGCGGCCGGCGCCCGGACGAGGTGCGCCAGGTCGGCGAGGCGCACGGTAGACCGGGGACCGAAGCGGAGGGCCGCTTTCCGATCTTTCATAAACGCACCCTACATACGGAACTTGAACCTTCACGGGCGCGCGTTCGGATCGAGCCACGTGACAAAGACGACACTGATTTTTACGTCAGGGAACCGTCAATGCGGTTTGCTTCGAGGCGCGTTGGGCAGGCGTTCAGGCTTGTCGTCGCAACTGCCGCCAGACGGCCTTGGCCGCGTTGTGCCCCGACATGCCGTGGACGCCGGGCCCCGGCGGGGTGGCCGAGGAGCAGATGAAGACGGCCGGGTGCGGGGTGCTGTACGGGGCGAGCGAAAGCTTCGGGCGGAGCAGGAGCTGCAGGCCCGAGGCGGCGCCGCAGGCGATGTCGCCGCCGATGTAGTTGACGTTGCGGGCGGCGAGTTCGGGCGGGCCGGCGGTCGCGCGGGCGAGGACGCGGTCGCGGAATCCCGGGGCGAAACGCTCCAGTTGGCGTTCGATGGCGTCCGTGAGGTCCCCGGTCCAGCCGTTCGGGACATGCCCGTACGCCCAGAAGACGTGCTTGCCGTCGGGCGCGCGGGAGGGGTCGACGACGCTGGGCTGCACGGTGATCAGGAAGGGTGCGTCGGGGGCGCGGCCCTCGCGGGAGGCCGCCCGCAGTGCGGCGCCGATCTCCGCCTTGCTCGCCCCGACCTGCACCGTGCCGGCGGAACGGGCCTGCTTCGCCGTCCAGGGCACGGGCCCGTCCAGCGCATAGTCGATCTTGAAGGCGCTCGCGCCGTAACGGTACCCGTCGTAGTAGCGACCGAAGCCGGCGATCCGGGCCAGTGCGGTGGGCGAGGTGTCGAAGACGTACGCGCGCGCGGGCGGCAGGTCGTCGAGGCGCTTGACCTCGTAGTCGGTGTGGACGGTGCCGCCGAGGTCCTTCAGGTACGCGGTGAGCGCGTCGGAGATGGACTGGGAGCCGCCGCGGGCGACGGGCCAGCCGGCGGCGTGCGCGGCCAGCGCGAAGACCAGGCCGACGGCGCCGGTGGCGATCCCGTCGAGCGGGGCGATGACGTGCGCGACGAGCCCGGAGAACAGGGCCTTGGCGCGCTCGTCGTGGAAGCGGCGCATCAGCCAGGTCGCGGGTGGCAGTCCGACCAGGCCGAAGCGGGCGAGGGTGACCGGGTCGCGGGGCAGGGCGGTGCGGGGCAGCGACATGAAGTCGTGGACCAGGGTGTCCCATCGGCCGAGGAAGGGCTCGACCAGCCTGCGGTACGCTCCCGCGTCGCGCGGCCCGAACGACGCCGCCGTCTCGGCCACGGACCGGGACAGCACGGCGGCGCTGCCGTCGGGGAACGGGTGTGCCATCGGCAGCTCGGCGTGCAGCCACTCCAGGCCGTACCGCCGCAGCGGCATCGCCTTGAACGCGGGCGAGTTGATACCCAGCGGGTGGGCGGCGGAGCACGGGTCGTGGTGGAAGCCGGGGAGTGTGAGCTCCTCGGTGCGGGCTCCCCCGCCGACGGTGCCCCGCGCCTCGAACACGGCCACGGAGAAGCCGCGGCGGGCCAGCTCCACGGCAGCCGTCAGGCCGTTCGGCCCCGCTCCCACCACGACCGCATCGAGCATCGACGGCACCTTCGGACCCCTTATCGTCAGCCGATGGTCACTCGGAGCCTGTGTCCGCTCCCCGGCCGGATCAGCGCACGTCGTCTGGTGCGTGCGATCGCAAGGCGCCGGAAGGTCCTCGTAGCGGAGCCACTAGGGCCTTTCGGCAACGCGGCGAGCGTGCGTGCCAGGCGGCGTGCGCCCAGCCGGGGACCGGACACAGATTCCAGGCCAGGATATGCCGGGGTACTGACAGGGCCGGGCTCGGGGCGCGCGCGCCGGGGCCGCCGTGGCCACAGGGGGCGGCGGGGGGGGCGGCCGGTCTCCGGTCAGGCTCCGGCCGACAGCAGCGCGACCACGCGGCGGGCCGTGGCCTCGTCCCTCGCCGTGGTGAACGGCAGGGCGTTGCCGCCGGTGATGCGGAAGGGCTCGCCCGTGCGGGTCAGGTGGGTGCCGCCGGCCTCCTCGACCAGCAGGATGCCGGCCGCGTGGTCCCAGGCGGCCTCCCAGGAGAACGCGGTGGCGTCCAACTCCCCTCGCGCCACGGCGAGGTACTCCAGCCCGGCGGAGCCGCACGCGCGCGGGGCCACTCCGTCGGTCCACAGGCCGAGCAGCGCGTGCTTCTGCTCGGCGGTGGTGTAGTCGGGGTGGGACGTGGCCACATGGAGGTCGCGGCCCGGGGCGGGCGAGCCCGAGCGCAGGGGCTCGCCGTCGAGGAATGCGCCCTGGCCGCGTATGGCGAGGGCGAGTTGGTCGAGGGCGGGCGCGTACGTCCACGAGGCCCGCACGACACCGCCCCTCGCGAGCGCGACCAGGGTGCAGAAGCCGGGTTCGCCGCGGACGAACTGGCGGGTGCCGTCGACCGGGTCGACGATCCAGACGGGTGCGTCGCCCTGGATCGCCCCGTACGTCGCCGGGTCGGTGTGCACCGCCTCCTCGCCGACCACGACGGAGCCGGGGAGCAGCGCGGCGAGCGCCTCCGTCAGGTACAGCTCGGCCTTGCGGTCGGCGTCCGTCACCAGGTCGTGCGGGCCGCTCTTCTGGTCGACCTCGTGCGCGGCGAGCTGCCGGAAGCGGGGCATGATCTCGGTGGCGGCGGCCTTGCGGATCGCCTCCTCGACGTCGGAGGCGTGGTGCGCGAGAAACTCGTCGATGGTTTCGGTGTCTTCGATCATGGCTCCATGACAGCACGCGCCACTGACAATCCCCACCCATCCGGTGCACCACGGGTGGAATCGCCGTGAACACCCGGGGCGCGTCCGAGCCCGCGGCCGCCGGGGCCGGGGTCAGCGGCCGACCGCGTACCCCTGCATCCCCCGTGGGTTCGCCGCCGCCGACAGCACTCCCGTCTCCGGGTCCCGCGCGACCGCGCACAGCCGGCCCTCGGACCAGGCGTCGCCGACGGTGACGTCGTGGCCGCGCCGCCACAGCTCCTCGACGATCCCGGCCGGCATGCGGGACTCGACGGTGACGCTGCCGGGCCGCATGCCGCGCGGGTAGAAGGAGCCGGGGAAGCTGTCGTTGTGCCAGTTCGGGGCGTCGACGGCGCCTTGGAGGTCGAGGCCGCCGCGGACCTGTGGGCGCAGGGCGACCGCGAGGAAGAAGTGCAGCTGCCACTGGTCCTGCTGGTCGCCGCCGGGGGTGCCGAACGCCATGACCGGCACCCCGTCGCGCAGGGCGAGCGAGGGCGTGAGCGTGGTGCGCGGACGGCGGCCCGGGGTCAGGGAGTTGGGCAGTGACTCGTCCAGCCAGGTCATCTGGAGCCGGGTGCCGAGCGGGAAGCCCAGTTCGGGCACGACCGGGTTGGACTGGAGCCAGCCGCCGCTGGGCGTGGCCGCGATCATGTTGCCCCAGCGGTCGACGATGTCGAGGTGGCAGGTGTCGCCCCGGGTGGAGCCGTCCGCCGCGACATCCGGCTCGCCCGGCACCGGCGAGAGGGGGCTCTTGGCCACCGTGGGCTCACCGGCCCCCAGGGGGTTGAAGCCAGGGTCGTCGGTGGCCACCACGCGCGCGTGCCCGCTCATCCGCGGACTGCGCCCTCCGGGGCTGCCGGGGCGCAGTTCGTACGAGGCCGACTCGCCGATGAGGGTGCGCCGCGCGGCGTTGTACTCCGGCGACAGCAGCTCGGCCAGCGGGACCTCGGCCGCGTCGCCGTACCACGCCTCCCGGTCCGCCAATGGCGAGCTTGCAGCCCTCGATCAGCAGGTGGTGGTACTCGGCGGACCCGTACGCCGGCAGCTCCGGCGGGAGCAGCGCGAGTTGCTGGAGGAGCACCGGGCCCTGGCTCCAGGGGCCCGCCTTGCACAGGGTCCAGCCGTCCCAGTCGTACGTCGCCGGGGCCTCGTAGGACGCGGACCAGGAGGCCAGGTCGGCGGCGGACAGCGTCCCGGTGTGCCGTTCGCCGCTGGTGTCCATGGTGGGCCGCGCGGCCTGCCGTACGAGGGCCTCGGCGATGAACCCGGTCCGCCACACCTCCCGCGCCGCCTCGATCCGGGCCACCCGGTCGCCGCTCCCGGAGACCTCCGTGAGCAGCCGCTTCCAGGTGGCGGCCAGCGCGGGGTTCCGGAACAGCTCGCCCGGCCGGGGTCCCTTCCCGCCCGGCAGATACACCTCCGCCGACGAGACCCACTCCTCCTCGAAGAGGCCGCGCACCGTCTCGACGGTCTCCCCGACACGCTCCACGGGCGCGTGCCCGTGCTCGGCGTACCCGATGGCGTACTTCAGCACATCGGCGAGGTCCTTTGTGCCGTGGTCCCGCAGCAGGAGCATCCAGGCGTCGAACGCACCCGGCACGGCCGCCGCCAGCGGCCCGGTACCGGGGACGAGCTGCAGACCGAGTCCCCTGTAGTGCTCGATCGTCGCCCCGGCGGGCGCGACCCCCTGCCCGCACAGCACCCGTACCTCCCCGCCGGTCGGCGCCAGGATGATCGGCACCTCACCCGCGGGCCCGTTCAGATGCGGCTCCACGACGTGCAGCACGAACCCCGCGGCCACGGCGGCGTCGTACGCGTTGCCGCCGTCCTCCAACACGGCCATCGCCGACTGCGAGGCGAGCCAGTGCGTGGAGGACACCATGCCGAAGGTGCCCTGGAGGGTTGGGCGGGTGGTGAACATGTGGGCTCTCACCTCGCTGTTTATGCGCGTCGGCCGGTCGGATCTGCGCTCGGGAACGGGCCTGGGGAGAATCTGGGGAGTTCGGGCCGGAGCTCTCCCTCCGCCCGCTCGCCCCAGCAGGCTATCGATCGCCCTGCACCCCTTCTTCCCCCGCCTCTGGCATGAAGTGTGCGTAGTGGTCAAGGGTGATGGTCGGCGACGAGTGCCCCAGCCACTTGGGCGAAGATGACGACCGACTCTCCTGCCTCCAGCACGAGGGATGCGTACGTGTGCCTTGTGTCCGCAGAGGCTGTGTGCGGGTGACCCCGTGTGTCGATTGAGCAGGCGGGTCGTTGCGGACCACTTTCGCGACGCAGGCAGCCGGAGGTGTTGCAATCCGAGACCTTTGATGTGATGCGCATCACTCTCTGGGTGCTTCGGGTCGGGCATGCGCGATCGTGATCGGAATGGACACCCGTTTCCTTGGCATCCCTGAGCTGGTCGAAGCCCCGTCCGTCGCGGTCGTGGTCGACGTCATGCGTGCTTTCACCGTGGCTGCCTGGGCCTTTGCCCAGGGGGCGGAAAAGATCGTTCTTGCTGAGTGACGTTTTCTCAGCGGTGATCATTTCCAGATTCCGTTGAGGGCGAGGGCGGCGCGGGCGATGTCGCCGATTCGGCTCGGGCTGAGGGTGATGTG